>NZ_JAEIMH010000003.1:84360-103468 GCF_016464295.1 Streptomyces sp. N35
GACCCCCGCCCGCCCCCCCCGGCCCCCCGCGCCCCCCCGCCCCTGCGCGCCCCCGCCGCGGGCGGCGGCGCCCCGGGCGCCCGGGTCGACGAGGTGCTGCGGACCGTCGGCCTGAGCGAGGTCGCGCACCGGCGGGCGGGCACGTTCTCGCTCGGGATGTCGCAGCGGCTGGGGATCGCGGGCGCGCTGCTCGGGGACCCCGGTGTGCTGCTCTTCGACGAGCCGGTGAACGGGCTCGATCCCGAGGGCGTGCGCTGGATCCGGGAGCTGATGAAGGGGCTGGCCGCCGAGGGCCGTACCGTCCTCGTCTCCAGCCATCTGATCAGCGAAATGGCGCTCACCGCCGACCACTTGGTGGTGATCGGTCAGGGCCGGCTGCTCGCCGATACGAGTGTCGCCGAACTCACCGCCGACGGCGGGTCCCTGGAGGAGGCCTTCTTCCGGCTCACCAGCGGTTCCGCCGCGTATCGCGGCACCACCGGGCCCTCGGCCGCCTCGCCGTCGGCCGCATCACCGACCGCCACGTCCCACCGGAGCACCCGATGAGCACCGCCGCACTCTCCCCCGGCCTCGGCGTCCCCGCGGTCCGGTACGGCTTCGCGCACGTGCTGCGGATGGAGTGGATCAAACTCCGCAGCCTGCGCTCCACATGGTGGGCGCTGTTCACCGTGGTGGCCGGAATGATCGCCATGGGGGTGGTCACCATGGCCAACACCAAGGCGCCGTCGGCCGACAAGGCGGCCACGTTCGACCCCACGAACAACGTGCTCGCCGGCGTCGCGCTCGGCCAGCTGGTCATCGGCGTGATCGGTGTCCTGCTCGTGACGGGCGAGTACTCGTCCGGTTCGATGCGCTCCACGCTGGCCGCCGTGCCCCGCCGCCCGCTGGTGCTCGCGGCGAAGGCGGCGGTGTTCGGCGGCGTGACGCTGGTGCTCAGCGAGGTCATCGCCTTCCTCACGTTCCTGGCGGGCCGCGCGGCCCTCGACCCGGCGATCGAGCAGCCCTCGCTCACCGACGGCGGCGTGCTGCGGGCCGTGCTGATGTCCGGGGCCTACCTGGGCCTCATCGCCGTGATGGCCGTCGGCATCGGCGCACTGGTCCGGCACACCGCGAGCGCGATCGGCGTCCTGGTGGGGCTGCTCTTCGTGGTGCCGGCGATGCTGGCGGGTGCCACGGGCACGACCGTCGCCAAGTTCTTCCCGACGATGATCGCCGGGAACTCTCTCGCGGTGTCGCGACCGATGCCGGAGATGCTCTCGCCGTGGGCGGGCTTCGCGCTCCTTCTCGTCTATACCGCCGTGGTGTACGCGGCCGGGGTGCGGGTTCTGGTGCGACGCGATGCGTGAGACGGGGCGGGTGGACGCGGGAGTCGCGGACGCGGGAGTCGCGGACGCGGGAGTCGCGGACGCGGGAGTCGCGGACGCGGGAGTCGCGGACGCGGGAGTCGCGGACGCGGGAGTCGCGGACGCGGGAGTCGCGGACGCGGGAGTCGTGCACACCGGAGTCGTGGACGCGCCACCCAGTGAGCGGCCCTGCGTCGGACACGGGATCATCGTCGGCATGCCCGCCGGTTCCCGTGCCCCCGCCGCCCCCTCGCCCGCCGGTCTGCTCGCCGAGGTGGTCCGGGCCCCGCTGAGCCGCCGGGCCCGGCGCGAGGTGGCGTACCTCCTGAGCACCGGCCTCATCGGTTTCGCCGGCGCCGTGCTCCTGCTCGTGCTGCTCGCGCTCGGCCTCGGGTTCGTCGTCTCCCTGCTCGGCGCTCTGCTCGGCCTTGTCCTGACCGTCGCCGGTATCGGCCTGGCCCGCGCGCTCGGCCGGATCCAGCGGCGCCTGGCCGCCGCACTCCTCGGCGAACGGATCCCCGCGCCCAGGTCTCCCGCCGGGCGGGCGGGGCTCGGCCTGTTCGGGCGGCTCGACGCACGGCTGCGGGACGTGACCGGCTGGCGGCACGTGGCCTACGTACTGGCGAAGCTGCCGCTGTCGCTGATCGGCCTGTACGCGGTGCAGTGGTGGGTGATCGGACTGATCAACCTGACCGCACCCGTGCGCTGGGTCCTGTTCGGCCAGGGCGACAGCGGCGGCATGCTTCTCATGACACCGCTGCCCGCGGGCGGCAGCCCCACCGTGCGCGACTTCGCGGGCACGCTGATCGGCCTCCCCATGGGCCTGGTCACCTTGCTGATCGCACCCTGGTTCACCCGGCTCGTCGTGCTCGCGGACGGCCGGCTGATGCGGGCGCTGCTCGGGCCGGGCTCACTGGCCCAGCGCGTACGCGACCTGGAGGAGACCCGCGCGCTCGCCGTCGACGATTCGGTGGCGCTCCTGCGCCGCGTCGAGCGCGATCTGCACGACGGCGCCCAGGTGCGTCTGGTCGCCCTCGCGCTCGGACTCGACATGGTGAAGACCAAACTCGCCGACGCTTCCACGCTCGATCTCGACGCCGTACGGCGGCTCGTGGACGGCGCGCACCAGAACGCCACCGAGGCCCTGACCGAACTGCGCGACCTGGCCCGCGGCATCCATCCGCCGGTCCTCGACGAGGGACTCGCCCATGCCCTGGAAACCCTGGCCGCACGGTCCACCCTGCCCGTGCAGCTCACCGTAGACGTGCCCGAACGCCCGTCGCCCGCGATCGAGTCCATCGCGTACTTCTGCACGGCCGAGCTGCTCACCAATGTGATCAAGCACAGCGGCGCGACCCGGGCGACGGTCTCCGCCGCGACGCGGACGGACGGCACCCTGCGGCTGCGGATCGGCGACGACGGCCGCGGCGGCGCCGAGTCCGGTGCGGGCAGCGGGCTCACCGGCCTGCGGCAGCGGGTGCGCACGGTGGACGGCACGTTGGAGATCCGCAGCCCGCAGGGCGGCCCGACCATGGTCACGGTCGATCTGCCCCCGCGCGCATGACCGCTCGTGCCAGCATGGGCGGCATGCGTGTAGTGATCGCCGAAGACGCCGCCGTGCTGCGGGAACTCCTGGTCCAGATGCTCGAGGACCGCGGCTACGAGGTGTCCGCGGCCGTGCCCGACGCCGGCGCCCTGCGCGCGGCCGTCGCCGAGCACCGGCCCGACGTCGCGATCGTCGACATCCGGATGCCGCCCACCCACACCGACGAAGGACTGCGCGCGGCGATCTCGCTGCGCGGTGAACACCCGGACACCGGCGTGCTGTTGTTCTCGCAGTATGTGGAGACCAAGTACGCCACCGAGCTGCTCGCGGGCGGTTCGGCGGGCGTCGGGTATCTGCTGAAGGACCGGGTGGCGAACATCGCGGAGTTCACCGCCGCGCTCGACCGGGTCGCGGCCGGCGGCACCGCGCTCGACCCCGAGGTGGTCACCCAGCTCGCCGGGGCCAGCCGCCGCACCGACGACCTCGCGACACTCACCGCCCGCGAACGCGAGGTGCTCGGCCTGATGGCCGAGGGGCGTTCCAACGCGGCGATCGCGGCCGCGCTGCATGTCTCCGCGGGCACGGTCGAGAAGCATGTGGCCGGCCTCTTCGGCAAGTTGGGCCTGCCGGGCTCCCAGGACATGAACCGGCGGGTCCTCGCGGTGCTGCGTTTCCTGCGCGATTAGCCCCACGGGTCGCAGCGGGCCGTGCGGGCTACGGTGAGCCCATGACGCGATCAGTCCACGAGCTCTACGCCGCCCGGATCACCGATCAGACCCGCCAGTTGGCCGCCGCCGTGGACGGCGCGGACGCCGAAACGCCCGTGCCGGGCCTCGACGCCTGGACCCTGGCGCACCTCCTGCGGCATGTCGGTGGCGCTCACCGCTGGGCCGAGACGGTGATCCGCACCCGGGCCGCCGCGCCGGTCTCCGACGACCAGGTCAACGAGGTCACCCCCGACAAGGACGACGACCTTCCCGGCCTGACCGCCTGGCTGCTCGACGGGGCCGACCGGTTCGCGGCCACCTTGCGCTCCACCCCCGAGGACACCCCGGTGTGGACGGTGGCGCCCGGCGGCAGGCCGGCGTTCTGGGCCCGCCGTATGACGTACGAGACGGTCGTGCACCGCTTCGACGCGACCGCCGCGGTCGGCGGCACGTACACCCTGGACGCCGGGACGGCGGCCGACGGCATCGAGGAGTGGCTCGGCTTCAGCACACTCCCCCAGGCGTATGCCTCTCCCGAGAGTCAACAGTCGCTGATCGCCCCGGACCGCACCCTCCACCTGCACGGCACCGACGCACCGTCGGGGGCGGGCGAGTGGCTGATCGACCTCTCCACCATGCCCATGAGCTGGCGCCACAACCACCACAAGGCGACCACCGCGGTACGCGGGCCGCTCAGTGCGCTTCTGCTCGCGCTGTACGAACGCCGCGCGCCCGACGCGTCGCTCGAAGTCTTCGGCGACGAGGCCCTGTTCACGACCTGGGCGCATGCCGCCGGGGACTGGCTGCGCCGCTGACCGGCACGGCACACTGCGTGCCATGACCGTACGCATCGAACGCACCGGCCCCGTCACCACCGTCGTCCTCGCCCGCCCCGAGGCACGCAACGCCGTCGACGGGCCTACGGCCACCCTGCTCGCCGAGGCGTTCCGCGCCTTCGAGGCCGATGAGTCGGCGCGCGTGGCCGTGCTGTGGGGCGAGGGCGGCACCTTCTGCGCGGGGGCGGACCTCAAGGCGATCGGTACGGAGCGCGGCAACCAGGTCACCGAGGACGGGGACGGTCCGATGGGGCCGACCAGGATGCGCCTGTCGAAGCCGGTGATCGCGGCGGTCGCCGGTCATGCGGTGGCCGGCGGCCTGGAGCTGGCACTCTGGTGCGATCTGCGGATCGCCGAGGAGGACGCCGTGTTCGGGGTGTTCTGCCGCCGCTGGGGCGTCCCGCTGATCGACGGCGGCACGGTGCGGTTGCCGCGGATCGTCGGCACGGGCCGCGCCCTGGACATGATCCTCACCGGCCGCCCGGTGCCCGCGGCCGAGGCGTACGCGATGGGTCTCGCCAACCGTGTGGTGCCGACGGGCGGTTCACGTGCGGCCGCCGAGCAACTGGCCGCCGAGCTCGCCGCGTTCCCCCAGGCCTGCCTGCGCGGCGACCGTGCCTCCGTCCTGGACCAGGAGGGCCACGACGAGCGCACCGCTCTGGCCGGGGAGTTCCGCCACGGACTCGGCGCACTCGCCGAAAGCCTGGAGGGCGCTGCCCGGTTCACGGCGGGGGCGGGACGGCATGGGGCGTTCGGGCCCGGGGAAAGCGGCACCCAGTGACCCTTCGCCCCCGGCAGGAGCCGCACGGCCCGGCATGATGGGCCCGTGACGAAGAGCGCAGACCTCCACCCCACCCGGATACCGGGATACGACGGCGGCCCTCACACGCATCAGCCGCAGCTTCTGGACGAGCCAGTGTTCTGGCTGGGCCATCTCACTTCGTGCGCGGACAGTGAGGGGGCCGCGGAACTTCTCTACGGCGCCGACTACGACGCGACCGAGGAGTTCGGGCGGCGGCTGTGGGAGCGGGCCGAGTGGCCTACGTTCACCGTTCCGCTTGCCGCTGATCACCGTCTCCACGTGGTCTACCGGACGTTCAAGGACGAGGCCGGCGTCGACTACCTCCTCCACCACCCCGGCTGGGACAGGGCCGAACTCCTCGCCCAGGACGACGGACACTTCATGGGGCCGGGCCTGTCCTGGCCCGAGCTCGTCACGGCCGCCCACAGCGCGCTGCCCGGCGGCAGCACCGAGGACCCGCACGCCCGGTTGCTGCTCCTGCTGCCCGCGCTCGGTGACGAGGACGTACCCGACGACGCGGCCCCCCGGCTGGCAGCGGCGCTCGAGCAGCTGACCGCCGTGGAGGACCCGGAAGCACTGGGCGAGATGCTCCTGGAAAGCCAAGGGGCCCCGGGCCCGGCCACCTGGACCACCGGCGTCCACGGCTTCGCCGTCAACGACGGCCCACACTCCTACCGCAACCCCGCCAACCGCTTGGCCCTGCCGCCCGATCGCATGGCACGGGTGGCCACCGCGCTGGCGCCTTGACGAAGTGACGGGAGATGTCCCTCCAGGCCGGCCGCCACCCGGCCGCCTCGGCGCGCGCGGACGTTACGTACACTGGCGCGCTCGCTGCCCAAGCACTCGCCCTCGGGGGACTCATGACGGATGAATCAGGCGTCTTCGGCGGCACCGGACGAAGAGTGGTACTCGCCCTGATGTCCTGCGCCTGGCTGGTCCTCACGATCTCCACCGTCGTGGAGTTGCCGCACGTCTCTTGGCCCGGTTGGGCCCTGGTCGTCCTCGGCGGCGCGTTTGTGACGCGGGAGTGGCGATACGTGCGGCGGCAAGAGGCCCGCTAGCTCGGCGCCCCGGTCGGCGGACCCGCACAAGCCCTACGGCAGCAGCACCCAGTCCCCCAGCAGCGCCCCCACAAGTCCCGCCCCCAGCAGATACGTTCCCAGGCGCGTACGGCCCCGGCGGCTGAGTTCGATGACCAGGCCGCACAGGACGAGGAGCAGTCCGTAGACGCCGACGACCAGGACGGACGAGCGGCTTGCGAGGCGGATCGTGAGGACCGCGGCGACCAGGACCATCAGCGTGGAGGCCGCGGCGATCCGCAGCCGGCGCGCCTGGCGCGGGGTCAAGCCCTGGCGGTCACCCGTTGCCGGTGCGACGGTCGCGGTCTCCGGTTGTGCTGTCGCGGTCGCTGATTCCTCGGCGGTGACGGCCTCTTGATCGGATGCGCTCATGGCCAAGGATCGTAATCGGTGCCCCCGTACGGCGCGGACCCCGCTCCCCGTAACGCGCGCACACGTCATCGCACGAGCAACTGAATTCCGCCCAGAACGGTCGCCCCGATCACCAGCCGCTCGAAAAGGAGTTGGTCGATCCGGTCCACGCACTTGCGCCCCAGCCACGCGCCGGGCACCACGAACAGCACAAGGGCCGCGTCAAGGAGCAGCGACTGCCAGTCGATCAGGCCGAGGCCCACGCTGAAGGGGACCTTGGAGGTGTTCACAATCAGGAAGAACCATGCGGACGTTCCCAGGAAGCCCAGTTTCTGGAATCCGCTGGAGATCAGATACAGCGACATCACCGGACCGCCGGCATTGGCGACCATCGTCGTGAACCCGCCGAGCACCCCGTACGAAGGTGCCTTCAAGCGCCCGGCGCCACCGGCCGCGTCCTCCTCCTGACGCGCCGCGACCCGCCGTCGCCAGACGGTCACCGCGGCCATCAGCAGCAAAATCGCCCCGATCGATGTGCGCACCCCGGTGTCGTCCGCCCACATCAGGAACACCGTGCCGGCCAGGACCCCGGCACCGACCGCCGGGAACAGCCGCCACAGCGTGGGCCAATGGGCATGACGGCGATAGGTGAGGACGGCGAGGATGTCCCCGGCGATCAGGATCGGGAGCAGCACCCCGGTGGATTCCCGCGCGGGGAGAACGGCCGCGAATACGGCGAGACTGATCGTATTCGCCCCGCTGACGGCTGTTTTGGAGAACCCGACCAGCGCGGCAGCGAGCGCGAGGGCGACAAATCCCCAGAGCGATATGTCCATACGGGATGGATGCTACGTGAAACGACCTCCCGTACGCGCCGCGCCCCCAATTCCCCGGCAGAGCCCCCATACCGGCCGTCAGCCGCCCAATTCCCCCAGCCGCCCGGCGATCTCACCGCGTACGGGAACCCCCAACTTCGCCAGAATTCGCTCCAGATGGGCATCGACGGTGCGTTTGGAGATGACGAGCCGCTCCGCGATCTCGCGATTCGACAGCCCTTCGGAGGCGAGCAGTGCCACTTCGTGTTCGCGCCGTGTGAGGTCATGGGACTGCGCACGCGGCCCCGGGATCAGCTGCTTCTGCTCCTGGCCGGTGGCGAGCGCGACGACCTGCTCCAGCGGCCGCGAGGCCCCGTCCGCCCTGAGCTCGGCGCACCGCTGCTCGCCCAGCGCGTCCTGTGCGGCACGGACCGCGCGCTGATGGAACTCCTCCATCAGCGAGGTGCCGCCCAGCCGCGCACCGGCACCGGCCCACAGCGGATCCGCGGCGCCGAGCAGCCAGACGGCCTCCTCGTGCCGGCCGTCGTGACCGGCCAGCCAGGCGAGGAGTTCCAGGCAGTACGCCAACCCCACGCCGTCGCCCAGCTCATGCTTGATCTGCATTCCGGTGATGCCCGAAGCGCGACTTTGCTCGTACTCGCCGCGCCGGAAGCGGGCCATGCCGATCACCATGTGCAAGTAACCGCGCACCCAGCCCTCGGTGGATCCCTCCCCCAGCCGTCTGAGCCCGCGCTCGCAGACTTCGAGCGCGGCATCGAGTTCACCGCTCAGCTGCCGCATGTAGCCGATCTGCGTCTCCAGGGTCACCAGGCCGACCACGTCCCCGGCCTCCTCGAGGATCCGGTGGGCCTCGTCCGCAGCCTTGGCCGCCTCCTCGTGCCGCTCCATGAAGGTGAGCGACAGATTGAGATAGACCCGGCCGCGTCCGGCGACCACCGGATCGTCCAGCTCATCGGCGATCCGCACACACTCCTGGGCCTCGTCGAGCGCCTTCGGATCGGCCTGGAACGCGCCGAGATACGCGCTCTGCGCGAGCGCCCAGGCCCGCTCCCGTACGGGGCCGGGGAAGCGGTCCGTGATCTTCGCGTACCAGTAGCGGCCCTCGGTGTGCAGACCGGCGATATGCCAGTACGGCCACAGGGCGCCGGCCAGCGCGGCCGCCTCGTGATCCTTGCCGGGTGCCGCGAGCGCGTACTCGATGGCGAGGCGGATGTCGGCGTGCTGTTCGCGCAGTGCGTGGTAGCGCTGGATCTGGTCGTCGGCGAGGAAGTTGCGGTCGAACTCCTCGCCGAGCTTCAGATAGCGGGCGTAGTGCCGTTCCTGCAGCTGCGCCTGTTCACCGCGCACGACGAGATGTTCGGCCCCGTACTCACGCAGGGTGTCGAGCATCCGGTAGCGCGAGCCGTCCATGCCCTCGCGCTGCACCACCGATTTGTCCACGAGTCCGACGAGCGCCTCGAGGATCTCTTCGCGCGGCAGCTCACCGCCCGCGCAGACCTCCTCGATGGCGGCGATGTCGTAGTTGCCCGCGAAAACGGAGAGCCGTGACCACAGCAACTGCTCCTGCTCGGTGCACAGTTCATGGCTCCACTCGATGGCGGTACGCAGCGTCTGATGCCGTGGCAGTGCGGTGCGCCGACCGCCCGTGAGGAGCCGGAAGCGGTCCTCGAGGCGGGCCACCAGCTGTTCGAGGGGCAGCACCCGCAGCCGTACGGTGGCCAGTTCGATGGCGAGGGGCATGCCGTCGAGCCGGCGGCACAGGGCGACCACGTCGGCACGGTTTCCGTCGTGCACCTCGAAGGCCGGATCGACGGCCTTGGCCCGCTGGGCGAACAGGTCGACGGCGTCGCCGCCCGTGGTGCGCACCGGCAACGGCGCTATCTGGCAGATGTGTTCACCCGGCACGTCGAGCGGCTGCCGGCTGGTGGCGAGCACGGAGACGCCCGTGGTCTCGTGCAGCACGATGTCGGAGAGCATCGCGCAGGCGTCCACGAGATGCTCGCAGGTGTCCAGGATCAACAGCAGCTTGCGCTCGCGCAGATGGTCGAGGACGGCGTCGAGCGGCGGCCGGCTGTCCCCTTCGGGCAGGCCCAGACAGCCGGCCACGGTGTGCGGCAGCAGCTCGGGGTCGCGCAGTTCGGACAACTCGACCAGACAGACCCCGTGTTCATAGCGGCCTGCGACCCGCGCGGCGGCGCGCAGCGCGATACGGGTCTTGCCCACACCGCCGGGACCCGTCACCGTCACCATGCGGGCCTGCCGCAACGCCTCGTCGACACGGGTCAGTTCCCTGCCCCGCCCGACGAACCCGGTCACCTCCACCGGCAGTTCCCCCGGCCTGCGGCGGACAAGAGCCAAAGTCATTCCCATCCTCACTGCGGTCGACGGGCGCGGCGTGTTCACCTCCGCTTCCCGCCGTCGACGATACGCTCCGGCCGCCCCGCCGTCCTCGGTATACCTAGGACCGCCCGGGGAGAAGTTCGGTATACGCATCAGCGCCGCCGCCGCTGTCGGATGCGGCCGTCACCAGGCAAAGTGGGGCCCGTACGGCACACGCGGGATCGTGCGCGTACGGCACGACCTCGGTCGGCTGGCTTGTCGGTGAGCCAGCCGGCCGAAGCGCCCGCCCGGGCGCCTTCCGCGCTCCCCCTCCGCCCCGGCCTCAGGGTCGTGGGCATGCGGGGCGCCCGGGGTCGGGGTGTCACCCTCCCCCTCCTCCTTCCGCTGCCCCCTTTCCTCTTCTTCCGCCGCTCCCCCTTTGCCCCTACGAGGGCCGTCAACGCCTGCCCGGACGCCGCCAGTTGATGTGGTCACCTTGACACTAATGCCGTCACGCGCGATTATCGTCCCAGTGACACTAAGGGGGGTCCATGGCCGACATCACCCGGCGCTTCGGTCTGCGCCATCTGCGTTCCGCGCCCACCGCGCACATCCGCCATCTCCGCGCGGGCAAGGTGGTCCACGACGGGCCGGGACTGAGCTTCTGGTACCACTCACTCAGCGCCGCGCTCTCCGAAGTACCGGTGGACGACCGGGAGTTGGCCATGAGCTTTCACGCCCGCACCGCCGATTTCCAGGACGTGTCGACCCAGGCGACGGTGACGTACCGGATCAGCGACCCGGTCACGGCGGCGGCCCGTATCGACTTCTCCATCGACCCCGACACGGGCGCCTGGCGCGGCGCACCCCTGGAACAGCTCGCGACGCTGCTCACCGAGACGGCGCAGCAGCACGCCCTCGACGTCCTGGCCCGCACTCCCCTGGCCGCCGCGCTGGTCGACGGCGTCGCGGCGGTGCGCGAGCGGATCGCCGCCGGGCTTTCGGCCGAGCCGCGCCTGCCCGCCACCGGGATCGAGGTCGTGGCGGTGCGTGTGGTGGCGATCCGGCCCGAGGCCGAAGTGGAGCGCGCGCTGCGCACCCCGGCGCGCGAGCTGATCCAGCAGGAGGCCGACCGCGCCACGTACGAACGGCGCGCGGTGGCCGTGGAACGCGAGCGGACGATCGCCGAGAACGAGCTCGCGAGCCAGATCGAACTGGCTCGTCGCGAGGAGCAGTTGGTCGACCAGCGCGGCACCAACGCCCGGCGCGAGGCCGGGGCCTTGGCCGCGGCGGACGGTGTACGTACCGAGGCGGAGGCCATCCGCAAGGTGCGCATCGCCAAGGCCGAGGCCGAGGCGGCGCGCGAGGTCGGCGAGGCGAGGGCGCAGGCGCAGGCCGCCTGGCTCGAGGTGCACGGGCGGACCGAGCCCGCGGTCCTGCACGCGCTCGCGGCGAGCCGGGTGGCCGAGAACCTGCCGCGGATCGAGAGCGTCACCCTGTCCCCGGACGTGCTGACGGGACTGCTCGCCAAACTGGGTTCGCCGGCCACCGGTGAGCGCTGATGGCGCTCGCGCCGCGTGCGGTGCTCGTGCACCGCACCACGGAGTACGCCGGGGTGCTCGCCCGGCCCGGCACGCACGGGCCGGCCGCGCTCTTCCTCGCCTCGGGCGGGCGCCCCGTCGCCGAGACCGCGGCGCGCCATCACCGTCCGGCCGCGGCACTCGCCGAAGCCGCCGCCGCCGTCCCGCTCACCTGGCGGCAGAGCCGGGTGGAGCGGGCGGATCTGGACCGGTTCCTGTTCGGCCCCGAGGACGTGGTCGTGGTGGTCGGGCAGGACGGCCTGGTGGCGAACACGGCGAAGTATCTGTCCGGACAGCCGGTGGTCGGGATCGACACCGACCCCGGCCGCAATCCGGGCGTCCTGGTGCGCCACCGCGCCCCCGACGCGGCGAAGCTGCTGGCGTCCGCTCTGCACAAGGGCACGGGCGGCGAGGAGTTGACCATGGTCGAGGCCGTGGCCGACGACACCCAGCGGCTGCTCGCGCTCAACGAGATCTACCTGGGCCCGCCCGGCCATCAGACGGCCCGCTACCGGATCGGCAGCGGCGAGTCAGCGGAGGCGCAGGCCTCCTCGGGGGTGCTCGTCGGTACGGGGACGGGGGCCACGGGCTGGCTGCGGTCGCTGTGGCAGGAGCGGGGCAGTGCGCTGCGGCTGCCCTCGCCGGACGAGCGACGGCTGCTCTGGTTCGTACGGGAGGCGTGGCCCTCGCCCGCCACGGGCACCTCGCTCGTCTGCGGTGAACTGCGCGGTGCGGCACGCCTGGAGCTCACGGTGGAGTCGGACCGTCTTGTGGCGTTCGGCGACGGGATGGAGCAGGACGCGGTGGAGCTGGTGTGGGGGCAGACGGTGCGGGTAGGGGTGTCCGCTACCGCATTGCGGCTCCTGGGGTGATCCGTATCGCGGCTCCTGGCGCGAGCCGTATTGCGGCACCTGGGCTGATCCGTCCAGGCCATCGACCGAAACGGAACACCTCGTTCGAGTGCAGCTGTTGGACATCCGTACGACATCCTTTCACTTCTGCACCACGTGCCCTTTCCCTCCCCGGGGTCTCTTGGAACACTCCACCGACCTGTCCCCACAAGCTCCTGAGGTCCCCACACCCATGGCTGAACTGAATCGCCGTCGCTTCCTCAAGATCGCCGGTGCGAGCGCGGGTCTCACCGCGCTCTCGGAGAGCATCGCCCGGGCCGCCTCGCTGCCCGCGGCCCGCGCCGCCGGCACGATCGAGGATGTCGAGCACATCGTCGTCCTGATGCAGGAGAACCGGTCCTTCGACCACTACTTCGGCACCCTCAAGGGCGTCCGCGGCTTCGGCGACCCGCGTCCCGTGACGCTGCCGAGCGGCAAGCCGGTCTGGCACCAGGCGCAGAGCAACAAGGAGACACTGCCGTTCCATCCGGAGGTCGAGGACCTCGGGATGCAGTTCATCGCGGGGCTCGACCATGACTGGGCGGGCGGCCACCGTGCTTTCAACAACGGCAAATACGACGGATGGATCCCCGCCAAGACCGAGCGGGCGATGGCCTATCTGGAGCGGGCGGACATGCCCTTCCACTACGCGCTCGCGGACGCCTTCACCGTGTGCGACGCGTACCACTGCTCGTTCATCGGGGCGACCGACCCCAACCGCTACTACATGCTCACGGGCTACGTCGGCAACGACGGCACGGGCGGCGGTCCGGTGCTCGGCAACCAGGAGCTGGGCTACGGCTGGACGACGTACGCCGAGCGTCTGGAGCGGGCCGGGGTCTCCTGGAAGGTGTACCAGGACATCGGGGACGGCCTGGACGCGGCCGGGCACTGGGGCTGGATCAGCGACGCGTTCCGCGGCAACTACGGCGACAACTCGCTGCTGTACTTCAACACCTTCCGGGGCGCCAAGCCGGGAGACGCCCTCTACGAGAAGGCCCGCACCGGCACCAACGTGAAGGCGGGCGACGGCTACTTCGACGTTCTTCGCGCCGATGTCGCGGCCGGCCGGCTGCCGAAGATCTCCTGGATCGCCGCGCCCGAGGCCTTCAGCGAGCACCCGGACTTCCCGGTCAACTACGGCGCCTGGTACATCTCCCAGGTCCTCGACGCGCTCACCTCGAACCCGGCGGTGTGGGCGAAGACGGCGCTGTTCATCACGTACGACGAGAACGACGGCTATTTCGACCATGTGGTCCCGCCGTACGTCCCGTCCTCGGCCGCGCAGGGCAAGTCGACCGTCGAGACGGCCTCGGACTACTTCAACGGCAACGCCTCGTACGCGGCGGGCCATTACGGCATGGGCCAGCGGGTGCCGATGCTGGTGGTCTCGCCGTGGAGCACCGGCGGCTACGTCAACTCCCAGGTCTTCGACCACACCTCGATCATCCGGTTCATGGAGCAGCGCTTCGGAGTGCAGGAGCCGAATATCTCGCCCTGGCGCCGTACCGTCGCGGGCGATCTGACCTCGGCGTTCGACTTCGGGCGCGCCGTGACCACACCCGCCGAACTCCCGGACACCTCGGGCTTCGAGCCGCCGAACCACGACGAGCCGGCCGGTCTGCTGCCCAAGCCGCCGGCCAAGGGAGCCCTGCCCAAGCAGGAGCGCGGTGCACGGCCGGCCCGCCCGCTGCCGTACGAACCCTTCGTGGACAGCGCGGTGGACACAGCCGCCGGCAAGCTCTCCCTCACCTTCGGTGCGGGTGCCGGCGCGGGCATCTGCTTCCACGTCCGCTCCGACAACCGCACGGACGGGCCCTGGACCTACACGGCGGCCTCGGGCTCGTCCGTCTCCGATGCCTGGAACTCCTCGTATTCGGGCGGTGCGCACGATCTGACGGTCTTCGGCCCGAACGGTTTCCTGCGCCGCTTCAAGAGCCCCGGCAAGACGGCGGGTCCTGAGGTCAGGGCCCGGCACGACAAGGCGAGCGGCAATCTGCTCCTGACGCTGAGCAATCCGGCATCGGCCGCCGTCACCCTCACCGTCACCAACGCCTACGGCGGCGCGGCCCAGTCGGTGCCCGTCGCGGCGGGTGCGACGGTCCAGCGCACGGTCGATCTCGCGGCGACCAAGCGCTGGTACGACGTGAGCATCGTCTCGTCCGCCGACGCCGGCTATCTGCGGCGGCTCGCGGGCCATGTCGAGACCGGCGCGGCGGGCGTCAGCGACCCCGCCATCGCCACGGTCTGACCTGATCGCCGCAGTCCGAGCCACGGTCTGACCTGATCGCCGCAGTCCGACCTGCGGTTTCACGCCGGATCCCGCGTCGCGTACAGCGCTTCGCGGGATCCGGCCGTGAACTGGCCGAGCGACGGCGGCCGTTGGCACGATCCCGGGGGCCGGTGCCGGAACGTCAGGTTCATGCGGCAGGATGGCGCCTTGTTTCGGAACGCGCCCGCCTGTTCGGCAGCGGGCGTCACGCTCCTTATCGACCGAGCAGGTGACCTACAAGTGACGACGTCTCATATACCGCCCGACCGGGGCGTTCCGGGTGCACTCCGAGCGGCGGAGGTGACCAGGTGAGGTCCGAGGTCACTTTGAACGACTGGCTGGTCGCCGGCATCTCCCTCGCCGTCGGTATCGCCGCGGGCCTGGTGCTCCGCCTCGTCCTGCGCTGGCTGGGCAAGCACGCCAAGCGCACCCGCTGGAGCGGCGACGACGTCCTCGTGGACGCGCTGCGCTACCTCGTCCCCTGGGCCGCGACCATCGCGGGCGCGGCGATCGGGGCGATGGCACTGCCGCTCACCGATCGCGTACGAGGCATCGTCAACCAGTCCCTGACGGCAGCCCTGATCCTCTTCGCCACCCTCACGGCGACCCGGGTGATCGCGGCCCTGATCAAGGCGTTCACGCAGGCCAAGACCGGCGTCGCGGGCTCGGCCACCATCTTCGTGAACATCTCACGCGTCGTGGTGATCGCGATGGGTGTGCTCGTGGTGCTGCAGACCATGGGCGTCTCGGTCGCGCCCCTGATCACCGCGCTGGGCGTCGGCGGCCTCGCCGTGGCGCTCGCGCTGCAGGACACGCTCGCCAACCTCTTCGCGGGTGTGCACATCCTCGCCTCGAAGACCATCCAGCCCGGCGACTACATCCGTCTCAGCAGCGGTGAGGAGGGCTATGTCGTCGACATCAACTGGCGCAACACGGTGGTCCGCAACCTCAGCAACAACCTCGTGATCATCCCGAACGCCCAGCTGTCCGCGACCAACATGACCAACTACACCCGGCCCGAGCAGGAGCTGACGATCCTGGTGCAGGCCGGGGTGTCGTACGACAGTGATCTTGAACACGTCGAGCGGGCCACCATGGAGGTCGTGGACGAGGTGATGGCCGAGGTCGAAGGCGGTGTCCGCGAGCACGAGGCGCTGGTGCGCTTCCACACCTTCGGGGACTCGCGGATCAACTTCACGGTGATCCTCGGGGTGGGCGAGTTCAGCGACCAGTTCCGGATCAAGCACGAGTTCATCAAGCGGCTGCACAGCCGCTTTCAGGCGGAGGGCATCCGGATACCCGCCCCGACCCGTACCGTCGCGCTGCACCCCAGCGGTCTGTCCGCATCGGCGCTGCTGCCCCATCAGCGCGAGGCGTCTCCGGAGCTGCCTGTCATGCGGACCCCTGGTCAACTCTGAGCGCATGCTCTGGTCGACTCCGAGCGCATGCTCCTGGTCGACTCCGACCGCATGAGACCCATCCGTGACTGCGCAGGCACAGCTTCGTCGGCCATACTGCGCACCGAGAACAGTGAGCGGCTAGTGGCGAGAGCTTCGCAGGAAAGGCAACCGTGGATCAGCGCATAGGACAGAAGGACGCTCCCCTGCACACGGCCGCCTCGATGGATCCCGGCTTCATTCCGGGGATCACTCCGGCCGGGGACGCGGCGCGGACGAAGGAGAGCGACGCGGTCGAGGAGTCGGTCGACACCAACGAGGCGGACGTCGAGGAGACAGACGTCGACACCGAGGCCGGGGCCCCGGACGAGGTGGCGGCCGAGGCGGAGGAGGACGACGAGTCCGAGAAGACCGCCGCGGACGACGAGTCCGAGAGGCCCGATACGGACGAAGGCTCCGAGGCCTCCGGCGAGTCCGCCGAACCGGTGAAGTCGGTGAAGTCCGGCGACAGCCCCGTCTTCGAGGCCCGCGACCACCGCGGCACCATCACGGTGGACGGCTCCGGCATCAGCTTCACCCTCGACGACCAGGCCACCGACTTCAGCTGGGACGAGGTCGTCGCGGTCGAGCAGTCCACGGCCCGCTTCGCCAAGCGCCTCACGGTGACGGTGCACACCAAGGGCAACCGCTGGTACCCCAATGAGGTCCAAGCCCAGGACCGCGCCACGCTCACCCGCTGGACGGGCGAACTCGACGACGCGCTGGACGCGTACTTCGAGGAGTAGGCCGTAAGACGAGGAGGGGGTCGCCGACACCGGCGGCCCCCTCTTTCGCGCTGCGGTTAATTCAGGTGCCCCATCCCGCCGGCCTCCCTACACTCACCTGTGATCGCCACGGAATCCCGTGCCGGTACAGCGACTTCACAGGGAGGAGACAGTCATGCGTGACCGCACCGCGTGCTCTGTCTCCCCGTACGGGTTCGAGGTCCTTCTCCTGTCTTCGTCCCTCCGGTGCCGGCTGCGCGGCCCGCACCGGACTCCGTGACACGACTCTGAGCATCCTCACCGGCACATCTCGCGTGTGCCCGGGGTCCGCCACGTCACGGTGAATCGCGCCGACCACTTCCGGACTCTTCCGAAAGGCCCTCGGCCATGCATATCCACCTCAACCCCAACCCCCTTGCCACCGTGCGCAATCTGGGCATCCTCGCCCATGTCGACGCGGGCAAGACCACCGTCACCGAACGGATGCTGTTCCTGACCGGTGCCGTCCACAAGCGCGGCGAGGTGCACGACGGCACCACCGTCACGGACTTCGACTCGCAAGAGCGCGACCGCGGCATCACCATTTTCGCGGCGGCCGTCAGCTGCGACTGGGACGGACATCGCATCAACCTGATCGACACCCCCGGGCATATCGACTTCGCCGACGAGGTGGAGCGCTCCCTGCGGGTGCTCGACGGGGCGATCGCGGTGTTCGACGCGGTCGCCGGCGTGGAGCCGCAGAGCGAGTCCGTGTGGCGGCAGGCCGACCGGCACGGCGTGCCGAGGATCGCGTTCGTCAACAAGCTGGACCGTGCGGGCGCCGATCTCGACGCGGCCGTCGAGTCGATCCGTACCCGGCTGGGCGCGGTGCCGCTCGTGGTGCAGCTGCCGATCGGACGCGAGGACGCCTTCACGGGCGTCGTGGACCTGGTCGGTCTGCGCGCCCTGACGTGGAGCGACGAGGTCTGTACGGCAGGGCCCGTGCCCGATGCGCTGACCGCCGAGGCGCTGCGGCGTCGCCGCCTGCTCGAAGAGACGGTGGCCGAACTGCACGCGGGCGCACTGGAGGAGTTCTGTGTGGCCGGTTCACTGACGGAGGCGACGCTGCGCACCGCGCTGCGGGAGATCACCACCGCCGGTGACGGCGTGGTCGTGCTCTGCGGCGCGGCCTACCGCAACCGTGGCATCGAGCCGCTGCTCGACGCGGCGGTGGCGTATCTGCCCTCGCCGCTCGACGTGGCGACCGCGGACACCGGGGACCCGCAAGCCCCGTTCGCGGGTCTGGTGTTCAAGGTGCAGTCGACCACGACCGGCCGCAGGACCTTCCTGCGGCTGTACTCGGGAACACTACGGAAGGGAGACACCGTGCTCGACGCCGTCACCGGCCGCACCGAACGCGTCGGCCGCATCCTGCGCGTCCAGGCCGACCGGCATACGGACGTCGAGACCGCCGTCGCGGGCGACATCGTCGCGCTCGTCGGGCTCAAGTCCGCGCGCGCCAGTACGACCCTGTGCGCGCCCGGGACGCCCGTGGTGTTCGAGCCGCCGACGGTGGCCGAACCGGTGGTCTCGGTGGCCGTGGAGGCGGTGCGCCGGACGGACACCGGAAGGCTCGCGGCGGCGCTGCAGCGCCTGGTCGAGGAGGATCCGTCGCTCGGTGTGCGGACCGACCCGGACACGGGTCAGACCGTGCTGTGCGGGATGGGCGAACTGCATCTGGAGGTCGCGGTGGAGAAGCTGCGCCGCGACCAGTCCCTGGAGGTCGGGGTCGGCCGTCCGCGGGTGACGTACCGGGAGACTGTCGCCGAAGGGGTCGGCGGTTTCACCTATCGGCATGTCAAACAGGACGGCGGCGCGGGCCAGTTCGCGCAGGTCGTGCTCGATGTGCGGCCCGCGGAGCGGGAGTTCGCGTTCGGCTCCACGGTCGTGGGCGGCCGGGTGCCGCAGGAGTACGTACGGGCCGTCGAGGCCGGCTGCCGTGACGCCCTCGCCGAAGGGCCGCTCGGCGGGCACCGGGTGACGGGCCTGTCCGTCACGCTCACCGACGGGGCGACCCACTCCAAGGACTCCTCGGAGATGGCGTTCCGTACGGCGGGCCGGCTCGCGCTGCGCGAGGCGCTGCGGTCCTGCCGGATGACCCTGCTCGAACCGGTCGTCGAGGTCACGGTGACCGTGCCCGAGGAGTCGGTCGGCAGCGTCCTCGGCGATCTGGCCGCGCGCCGCGGCAAGGTCTCCGGCTCGACGACGCGCTCCGGTACGGCGGTCGTCACGGCGACCGTGCCGCTGGCCGAACTCTTCGGCTATGCAACCCGGGTGCGCAGCCGCACGCAGGGCCGGGGCGCGTTCACGGCCCGCCCGGTGGGCTACGCGGCGGCGTGAGCGGCGG
>NZ_JAEIMH010000003.1:103501-139984 GCF_016464295.1 Streptomyces sp. N35
TGGCCCGACCCCTGCCCGTCAGTGGCCCGAACCCTGTCCGTCGGCGGCCCGAGCCCGGTCGGGCACTGGTCCGAGCCCAGTCGGTCAGTGCCCGCGGAACGCCTCCTCCAGCCACCAAGCCGCCTGGTCCCGCAGGACCTTGGCGTCGATGAGCAGCGGGGCGCCGCGCGGTCCGGCCACCCAGTCCCGTACCGCCTTGAGATCCTCGACCGCGCGTACCGTCACCGCCTCGAAGCCGTATCCACGGGCGATCGCGGCGATGGACGCGGGCGGGAACTCCACCGTGTCCAGGGGGTGTCCGTCCGGTCCGAAGTGGTGCACCTCGGCTCCGTAGGCGTCGTCGTTGTAGACGACCACCACCATGGGCAGCCCGAGCCGGCGGACCGTGTCGAGTTCGGCGGCGCTCATCATCAGCCCGCCGTCACCGACCGCGGCCACCGGCAGCCGGTCCGGCAGGGCCAGCGCGGCTCCGACGGCGGTGGCGAGTCCGAGCCCGATGGACTGGAAACCCTGGGTGAAGCACAGGCCCTGCTCATCCGGTACGGACAGATACATCGTGGGGTAGCCCATGAAGTTGCCCGAGTCGACGCCGATCACCCGTTCCGGGGGAAGGATCTCGTCCAGGGCGATCGACAGGGTGCGCGGGTCGATGCGGTCGCGCGTTCCGCCGTCCACGTACGGCACGTCCCGCCAGCCCGGCCGGGCGGCGAGCGCGAAGGCGGCCGTGGCGGTCCGGTAGCCCGACCGGTCCTCGGCCGCAGCGAGCACGCGCCGGGCGACGAGCGCCACGTCCCCGGTCACGCCCAGGTGTACGGGCCGGTGGGCGCCGAGCGCCACGGGGTCGTCGTCCACCTGCACCACGGTGGTCTCGGCGCCGATGAGCCGGCCGTGCCGTGTCGTCCACATGGTCAGCGCACAGCCCCAGCCCACGATCACATCGGCGTCAGCGATCAACTCGGCGGCCAGGGGTGAGGCGAAGCCGCCCGCGACGTCGAGCGACCACGGATTGCCGTGGAACAGGCCCCGCGCCACCGCCGAGGTGGCGAGCAGCGCGCCGCACCGCTCGGCCAGCTCCTCCAGCGCCGCGCGGCCCGGGGCGCCTCGTGCCCCGCGTCCGGCGATGAACACCGGCCGCTGCGCGTGGGCGAGGATCTCGGCGAGCGCGGCGACCTCGGCATCGGCCGGCTCCACGGGCGTACGAGGCGGGGGTGGCGCGACGGCGGCCAGGGCTCGCTCGGCGTCGGGAACTTCCTGCGCCTGTACGTCGAGCGGAAGGTTGAGCACGACGGTGCAACGCGCCTGTACGGCCAGCCGCACGGCGGCGGTGGTCTGCCCCACGGCGTCGGACGCCGAGGTGACGCGGGTGCTGCGGGCACCTACCGCGTGTCCCAACGCTGCTTGGTCCACATGGAAGTTGGAGTGCCGTTGCGTGGCCTCCGGTGCGATGACCACCAGGGGCGTACGGCTCTTGGCCGCCTCCGCGATCCCGGTCAGCGCGTTGGTCAGACCGCACCCCTGGTGCACGCTGAGGGCCGCCACCGTGCCCGACGTCCTGGCGTACGCATCGGCCATGGTCGCGGCCCCGCCCTCGTGCCGCGTCGCGACGAAGCGCGCGCCCGCCGCCACCATCGCGTTGGTGACATGGAAGTTCCCCGAGCCGAGGACCCCGAAGACCTGTCCGACCCCGGACGCGGCCAGCGCCCGCCCGACGGCTTCGGCGACCTTCACGGCGTACGTTCCACGAGGGCGAGCACCCGGGCTGGCGAGCCGGACCCCGACACGATCGGCAACGGCCCCGCGATCAACACGGCGCCGGTGGCCGGGAGTTCGGCGAGCCGCTGCAGCTGGGTCAGGCCGTACTTGCCGCTGCCCATGAGGTACGAGTGGCAGGGGAACTGCGGCTCGAAGGTGAAGGCCTGGCCGGCGTCCGTGCCCACCGTGTCCACGCCGAGCCCGATGACCGGTGACTCCTCGGCCACCCAGCGGGCGCAGTCCGCGGACAGGCCGGGGGTGTGCGGCCCGCGCTCGTCCGCGTTCAGGAACGCCTCCTGCTCCCCCGCCCGGCTGCCCCAGCCGGTACGCAGCAGCAGCCAGCCGCCTTCGGGCAGCGGCCCGTGCCGGCCCTCCCAGGCCCGTATGTGCTCCACCTCGACCAGGAAGTCGGGGTCCTTGGCGGCCTCCTCGGTGAAGTCGAGCACCACCGCGGGCGCGACCAGCTGTTGCACCGGCACCGACGACACATCGCCGAGGTCCCGGCCGGTGACCCAGTGGTTGGGTGCGTCGAAGTGGGTTCCGGTGTGCTCGCCGGACCGGAAGTTGTTCCAGTACCAGGCGGGCCCCTTGGCGTCGTAGCGGCTGATCTCCTCCAGCTGGAAGGGCGCGGTCTGCCCGAACTCCTCGGGCAGCTGCAGGATCGGTGTGGACGAGGACAGGGGCGCGGTCAGATCCAGCACTTCGATCGAGCCGCCCCGCAGGGCGCTCACGAGGGCGGCGAGAACGGACGAGGATCCGGTGGGGGTGGAGCTCGGCTCGGTCATATGTGCATCGTCCGGTCGTCCCGATCCCGGACACAAGACCCTTGCCGCCGCCTCCCCCGGGTCAGAGCACCGCGCGCCCTTCCCTCTCCCCGGGGTCACAGCACCCCGCGTCCTCGCCTCCCCGGTCACAGCACCCCGCGCCCCGCCAGGTTCCGCATCAGCCGCCCTATCCCGTACTCCCAAGGCGGCGCCGCCTCGCTCGTCGTCACGGTGTTGACGAGTGAGCCGAGGCGCGGGCTGGAGATGCGTACGACGTCGCCCTCGTGGTGCGTGAAGCCCTCTCCGGGCGCGTCCCTGTCCTGGGTGGGCGCGAACAGCGTTCCCGTGAACAGGACGAATCCGTCGGGGTGTTGGTGGTGGTCGCCGTGCACGGACGCCACCAGGTCGAGTACGTCCCGGCTGATGCGCCGCATGGAGCTGCTGCCTTCGAGGACGAACCCGTCCGTGCCCGTGACGTCGAGGGCGACCTCGAGCTCCCGTACGTCGTCGAGGCCGAACCCGTCGCCCCGCGTGCCCGCGTCGTCGAACAGGCGCAGGAACGGGCCGAGCGCGCAGGACGCGTTGTTGTCCTTGGCGCGCGGCAGGAGCAGGGCGCTGCGGCCCTCGACATCGCGGAGGTTGACGTCGTTGCCGAGCAGCGCGCCGCGCACCCGCCCGCGGGAGTCGGCCGCGAGCACCACCTCGGGCTCGGGGTTGTTCCACACGGACGAGGCGAGCAAGCCGATCCGCGCACCGGTTCCGACGGCGGAGAGGACCGGCGCCTTGGTGAACACCTCGGGGTCGGGTCCGATGCCGACCTCCAGATACTGCGACCACAGGCCGTCGGCCTGCAGGATCTCCTTGGCCTTCGCGGCCTCGGGCGACCCGGGGCGCACCTCCGTCACCGGACCCACAAAGGACACGAGGCGCTCCCGGGTGCGGGCCGCAAGGGTCGGGTCGCCGCCGGTGCGCTCCTCGATGACCCGTTCCATCAGGCTCTCTGCGAAGGTCACCCCCGCGGCCTTGATCACCTGAAGGTCCACGGGTGCGAGGAGCTGCGGTATGTCGCGGCGAGGGGACGCGGTCGCCGCCAGGAGCTCGTCGAGGGGCCAGCGACGCCCGCCCGGGGCGTCCCGGACGAGCCGGCCCGCGTCCTCGCGTTCGAGCAGATCGGCGACGGTGGGCACGTGGGAGGTGAGGTCGACGAGATGCGCGCCGCGGACGGCCGCCACGCACGGCCCGTCCCACTCGGGCTCGTGCACGCGGGCGACGAGCAGCGCGTCCTCGGCGTCGTCGGGCAGGACGGTCTCGGGGGTGAGGTTCATCAGTTGCTCCGGGGATCGGCCGTACGCGGCAGGGGCACGGGGCGGCACACGGTCAATGCGAGTCGCGCGGCAGGGGCACGGTGCGGCACACGGTCAATGCGAGTCGCGCGGCACGGCATGCCCGCGGCAGCCGCGCAGGAAGTCGAAGTCCGCGCCCCGGTCGGCGCCTTCGACATGCTGCGTGTACAGCCAGGCGTACCCGCTGTCGTGCCGGGGCGCGGGCGGCTCCCAGGCGGCGCGCCGGCGCTCCAGTTCGTCCGGTTCCACGTCCAGATGCAGCGCCCTCTTCGGCACGTCCAGGGTGATGAGATCTCCGCTCCGCACGAGGGCGAGCGGCCCGCCGACGGCCGCCTCCGGGGTGACGTGCAGGACGACCGTGCCGTAACCCGTGCCGCTCATCCGGCCGTCGCAGATCCGCACCATGTCGGTGACTCCGGCCTTCAACAGCTTTGCCGGCAGCGGCACGTTGGAGACCTCGGGCATACCGGGGTAGCCCTTGGGGCCCGCGTTGCGGATGACGAGGACGGTGTTCTCGTCGGCCTCCAGGTCCGGGTCGTCGCACACCGCGTGGTACGCCTCCGGGGAGTCGAAGACGAGGGCGGTCCCGGTGTGGGTCAGCAGGTGCGGTGACGCGGCCGACTGCTTGATGACGGCGCCGTCCGGACAGAGGTTGCCGCGCAGCACCGCGGTCCCGGAACCGGCGGGCTGGAACGGGGCGTCGACCGGGGTGATCACCTCGTCGCCGACGCGCTCGGCGTCCGCCACGTTCTCGGCGAGGGCGCGCCCGGTGACGGTGACCTGTCCGCCGTGCAGCAGACCGGCGCGTATCAGCTCGTTGTGGACGGCGGGGAGTCCGCCCGCGTAGCAGAAGTCCTCCATGAGGTACTTGCCCGACGGCATCAGGTTCAGCAACGTCGGTACTTCCCGGGCCAGTTGGTCGAAGTCCTCGGCATCGAGCCGTACGCCGACCCGCCCCGCGATGGCCGTGAGGTGGATGATCGCGTTGGTCGAGCCGCCGATGGCGGCGTTGGTGCGGATGGCGTTCTCGAAGGCCTCGCGCGTCAGGATCCGCGACGGGCGCAGTTCCTCCTCGACCATCCCGACGATGCGCCGGCCAGCCGCCTGCCCGGTCTCGTAACGCCGCATGTCGACCGCGGGCCAGGTCGCCGAGCCGGGCAGCTGCATGCCGAGGGTCTCCGCCATGCACGCCATCGTGGAGGCGGTGCCCATCGTCATGCAGTGTCCGTCGGAGCGGGCCATACAGCCTTCCGCGAAGAAGCACTCCTCCTCGGTCATCCGGCCCGCCTTGACCTCGGCCTCCATCTGCCACACGGCCGTGCCCGAACCGACGTCACGCCCCTGGAACTTGCCGTTGAGCATGGGCCCGCCGGTGACCATCAAGGCGGGCAGATCGACGCTCGCGGCGCCCATGAGCATGGCCGGGGTCGTCTTGTCGCAGCCGGAGAGCAGCACCACGCCGTCGAGCGGGTTGGCGCGGATCAGCTCCTCGACCTCCATGGCCATGAGGTTGCGGTACAGCATGGCGGTGGGCCGCATCAGCGTCTCGCCCGTCGCCATCGTGGGGAACTCCAGGGGGAAGCCACCGGCCTGCCACACCCCGCGCTTCACGGCCTGTGCGACGCGGGTCAAGTGGGCGTTGCAGGGGGCGAGTTCGGAGGCCGATACGGCGATCCCGATGACGGGACGGCCGTCGAAGACCTCGGGCCCGAAACCCTGGTTGCGCATCCACGACCGGTACAGCATCCCGCCGCGCCCCGCGGCCCCGAACCAGGACTGACTGCGGCGGCCGGAGGGGTGGGGTCGGACGTCGGTCATGCGGATCACTCCTTGTACGTACGGGGGTCTGACATGTGCGGGGGAAGGCGGGAGTCCGGCATCTTCCGGGAAAGGCGAGCCGGCGGGTCTCAGCCGAAGAGGTTGTCGAGCTGCTGCCGCACCGTCAGGACGGACAGCACGCCGAACAGCAGCGCCGCCCACACCAGGGCGGCCACCCGATAGCCGCGCACCTTCAGCGGGTTGGGCAGCGCGGTGCGGTTCATGACCAGGAGCAGGATCGAGTAGACGAACATCATGAGGCCGGAGACACAGGCGGAGATGACGAGCAGGACGAGCGGCTGGTCGAATCCCGACAGCAGCACCACCGAGCCGACGCCGACAAGTCCCCAGACGAGACGTGCGTAGATACGGGACTCCGAGAGCCGGGTGCCGCGCAGGTACGTCGACTTGAGCACGTCGGCGGTCATCCGGCTGGTGTAGTCGACGATGCCGGTCGCGGCGCTGAACAGGGAGAACGCACCGATCAGCCAGAAGAAGACGCCGAACCAGTCGCCGACGCGGTCCTGCAGGACCTCGCCCTCCTTCTGGACGAAGCCGACGTTGTTCTCGAGCCCCTCGGTGCCGTAGAGCGTGGAGTGCGCCAGCATCGAGGACAGGACGATCGTGAGGATGGTGACCAGGGCGAAGGTGATGGCCTGCTCGAGGTTGGCGAACTTCCACCAGCGGCGCCACCGGGCCAGGTTGGTCTCGTTCGTCTCGAAGACATAGCCGACCCGCGAGCCGTCGGCCGCCTCCTCCTTACCGGTGACCGGGCTCACCAGACGCGGCACGTAGTGGCCCATCCCGAAGCCCTTGTCGCGGATCCAGTTGCTCTGCACGAGGTTCTGCCCGCCGCCCGCTCCGGCGTATGCGAGCGCCCCCATGAGCACGGCGACGCCCAGTTCGTGCGGGAACGTCGCGTCGGTGACGGCCGTCGGAAGGTCGCCCACGGTCGTGGCGGTTACGGCGAGGGCGAGGGCGAGGATGAAGAACCCGCCGATCAGCAGGATCTTCACGCCGAGCATCTTCTCGAGCGCGTTGTAGACGACGGGCGCGAGGGTGAGGATCAGGCCGATCACGACGAGCAGGCCGATCCCGATCCATGCGGGTTTGCCGCCGAAGACGTAACTCAGCATCGTCGCCGAGCTGATGGCCCAGCCGGGCCACAGGTTCGCCGCGTAGGTGAACACCACCATGACCAGGCCCCAGTGCCGCCAGTAGCGGTTGAAGCCGGTGACCGCGGTCTCACCGGTGGCGAGGGTGTACCGCTCGATCTCCATGTTGAGGAACCACTGGGTGATGACGCCGATCACCGCGCCCCACAGGAACACCAGGCCCGCCTGCGAGGCGATATAGGGCCAGAGCACGAACTCGCCCGAGGACAGGCCGACTCCGGCCGCTACGATGCCGGGCCCGATGATGCGCCAGGTCTTCGCGGGCGGTGCGGGCAGCTCCCGCACCGCCGGGGCCGGCAACAGCTTGGTGCGCAGGGGGAACGGCGAGGACGGGGAGGGCGGGGAGGGTATGCGGTCGGCGTCGGTCATCGGGGACGTCTCCAGGGGGCGTTGGTGACGGAGCGCGTACAATGCCGGGCAATCATTGAATGATTCGATGAAGTCGTCCAGGGGGTGTGCACAAGATCGTGGGAAAAACAGCGGAGGCACGCGAGGTCGCCGGAATCAACGGCGCCGCGCAGCACGCGGCAGCCATACCGGCGATCACGCGGAAGAGCCGGACGGGCCATCAGCAGCTCATCGACGTCCTCGGGCGCCACATCGTCTCGGGCGGCTACCCGGTCGGCGCCGCGCTGCCGGTGGAGGACCGGCTGGCCGCGCAACTGGACGTCAGCCGTGGGGCGTTGCGCGAGGCTGTGAAGGCCCTCGCCGCCAAGGGCATGCTCACCACACGGCCGCGTACGGGCACGCGCGTACTGCCACCGGAGCAGTGGAACCACCTGGACGAGGACGTCCTGAGCTGGCAGCAGGAGTGCGAGCCGCGTCAACTTCTGCGGGAGACAGGCCAGTTGCGCCGCATCGTGGAACCGGAGGCCGCGCGCCTGGCGGCGGAGCACCGCAGCGTCGATCATCTCGCGGTGCTGCGGGCGGCGCTGGCGGACATGGAGGAGGCCGAGGCCCGCGGTGACAGTGCGGCGTATGTGGAGGCGGACACCACCTTCCACCGCACACTGCTGGCCGCGGGCGGCAACCGCCTGCTCGGCTCTCTCGGGCGCGCCATCGACGTGGCCCTGCGGCATCACTTCGCGATCAGTACGCAGACACCCGGGGCCATCGCCGCATCACTGCCCGGACACCGGGCCGTCCTCGATGCGGTGGCGGCGGGCCGGGGGGCCGACGCGGCGGCCGCCGGCCCCCGGCTCATCCCCCCCGCGGGACGCGGAGGCGGGGGGGCGCCGGGGCTGCCGGCGCCCTGAACCGCCCGGCCTGTCCGCACTCCGAGTCGCCCGGTCTGCCCGCGCCCTGAATGGTCCGCCATGGCAACCCTTGCGGCGTCGGCGGCGACTGGGGGGGTGACCGCTTGCGCTGCAGAACGGACGAGCCATGCAGAACCAGCACCCCCCACGCCACCGCCGTCGCCGGATCGGATTCGCCATCGGGACTCCCCTGGCCCTGCTCGCCGGGGGTGTCCTCGCGTACGGCACCGCTTTCGGCGTGTTCGGCGACGCGGCCCGGCCCCGGGCCGGCGCCGCCACGGTCCCGGCGGACGCGAGCGCCGCCGTCGCCGCGATGCAGCCGGGCTGGAACCTCGGCAACAGCCTGGACGCCGTCCCGGACGAGACGGCATGGGGCCAGCCCCGCACCACCAAGGCGCTTCTCGAGAAGATCCGCGCCCAGGGCTTCAAGAGCGTCCGTGTCCCTGTGACTTGGAGCGACCACCAAGGCGCGGCACCTGGCCACACCATCGACGCGGCCTACCTCAGCCGGGTGAAGGAGGTCGTGGACTGGGCCCTCGCCGAGGGCCTCTACGTGATCATCGATGTGCACCACGACTCGTGGCAGTGGACCAAGGGGATGGCCACCGATCACGACAAGGTGCTCGCCCGCTTCGATGCGACCTGGACCCAGATCGCCTCGACCTTCCGGGACGCGCCCGCGCACCTGGTCTTCGAGAGCATCAACGAGCCCCAGTTCGACCACGCGGACGCCGCCCGCAAGGCCGAGCTGCTCGACGAGTTGAACACGGTGTTCCACCGCATCGTGCGCGGCTCGGGCGGCGGCAACGAGAACCGTCTGCTCATGCTGCCGACCGAGGTCTGCACCCCGGACGTGAAGCTGATGCGGCACCTGGCCGGCACCATCAAGTCGCTGAACGACCCGCGCCTGATCGCGACCGTCCACTACTACGGCTACTGGCCGTTCAGCGTGAACAACGCGGGCGTCACCCGCTTCGACGCCACGGTCGAGGCGAATCTGACCAAGACGTTCACGGACATCAACGACACGTTCGTCGACCAGGGCATCCCCGTGGTCATGGGCGAATACGGGCTGCTCGGCTTCGACCACGGCCCCGGCGCCGTCGAACGCGGCGAGATGCTCAAGTACTTCGAGGCGTTCGGACACGCGGCGCGTACCAACAAGGTCACCACGACCTTGTGGGACAACGGCGCCTTCTACGACCGCAAGGCGCTGAAGTGGAAGGACGCCGGCCTGTTCCGGCAGATCAGGTCGAGCTGGACGACGCGCTCGGGCACGGCATCGTCCGCCACCGTCTTCGTACCGAAGTCGGGCGCTGTCAAGGACAGCACGCTCACGCTCGACCCCAACGGGACCGCCTTCAAGAGCCTGAAGCAGGGCACCGCCGACTTGGCCAAGGGCAGGGACTACACCCTGACCGGCAACAAGCTCACCCTGAAGGCGGCCGCCCTCACCCGGCTCGTCGGCGACCGCTCCCCCGGCGTCAACGCGACGCTGCAGGCCTCGTTCTCCACGGGGGTCCCCTGGCGGATCCAGGTGCGGACCTACGAGAAGCCGGTCCAGGCGAACGCCGCGGGAACGTCCGACGCCTTCCCGATTCCCACCCGGTTCCAGGGCGACACCCTGGCGACGATGGAGTCCGCCTACGCCGACGGCAGCGCGGCCGGACCGCTCGACTGGACCCCGTACCAGCAGTTCAACACCGCGTTCGCCCCTGACTACGCGCAGAACACCATCAAACTCACGCCCGCCTACCTCAAAACCCTCAAGGACGGCCAACGCGCAAAGCTGACCTTCCACTTCTGGAGCGGCACCACCACGACGTACTACGTGACCAGGTCGGGCAACACGGTGACCGGCTCGGCATCCTGAAACGGAGGAGCCGCTCACGCCTGGCTCCTGGAGGAGCTGCCGCACTACTTACGTCATGAGAACTCCGGAAAACGAGTCAGGGCCCGTCCGAGGACGGGCCCTGACCAGTGTATTCAACCGACATAATTGTCGGGACGACAGGATTTGAACCTGCGACCCCTTGACCCCCAGTCAAGTGCGCTACCAAGCTGCGCCACGTCCCGTTCGCGCAGTGTTCCGCGCTCACGAGAAAGAACCATACCTCACCCCGGACCTGCGCCGTTGCGCCCGCCCCGGGACAATCGAGGGGTGAGCGAACACGATCCGCAATCGACAGGTGACCGCGACCGCGACCAGGAGGGGCGTGCCCGTAATGCCCGGCCTCGTGACGGCCTGGGCCGACCGCTTCCGTATGGCACCGAGGGGGTCGAGCGGCAGCCGGAAGGCGTCGTGCGTACGCCGTGGCAGACGCTCGACGAGGCGCAGGCGCTGCTCGACGCGGGCAGACCCTTCCATGCGCACGAGGTGTTCGAGGACGCCTGGAAGTCGGGGCCCGAGAGCGAACAGACGCTGTGGCGCGGGCTCGCCCAGCTCGCCGTGGGTCTCACCCATGCCGCCCGGGGCAACCGCAAGGGCGGCGCACGGCTGCTGCGCCGGGGCACGCTCGGGCTCGGCGACCCGCCGTACGGGATCGACGGGCCCGGACTCACCTCCTGGGCCGAGGAGTTGGCGGACCGTGTCGAGGGCCTCGACACACCCGTGGACGCCGCCCGCGAGGCACCGGTCCTGAGGCCCCGGCCAGGGACGGAATCCCGTACGGCAGACTGACCGGGTGCGAACCATCCATGTCATAGGCATCGGCGCGGGCGACCCCGACCACCTGACCTTGCAGGCCGTGAAGGCGATGCGGGCGACGGACGTCTTCTTCCTGCTCGACAAGGGCGAGGTCAAGGCGGACCTCACGGATCTGCGGCGCGCGATGCTGGCGGAGCATCTACCCCAGGGCTCGTACCGCGTCGTCGAGGCCCGCGATCCGGAGCGTGACCGGCGCGCGGGCGGCACCGCGTACGCACCGGCGGTGGACGACTGGCGCAGCCGCCGCGCCGAGATCTACGAGGCACTGATCGCCGAGGAGCTCGGCGCGGACGAGACCGGCGCGTTCCTCGTGTGGGGCGATCCTTCGCTGTACGACAGCACGCTGGGGATTCTGGACGAGATCCTCGAGCAGGGGCGCACGGACTTCACGTACGAGGTCGTGCCGGGCATCAGCAGCGTCTCGGCGCTGGTCGCCAAGCACCGCACGGGCCTCAACCGCGTGGCACGTCCGGTGCAGATCACGACCGGGCGGCGGCTCGCGCAGGGGTTCCCCGAGGGGGTCGACGATGTGGTGGTGATGCTGGACGCGCACCAGTCGTTCCGCGCGTACGCCGAGGAGGATCTGGAGATCTTCTGGGGTGCCTATCTGGGGACGCCGGACGAGATCCTCGTCGCCGGGCCGATCGCCGAAGCGGGGCCCCGGATCGAGGAGTTGCGGGCGGCGGCGCGCGAGCGCAAGGGCTGGATCATGGACACGTATCTGCTGCGGCGCCGGGACTGAGCGCCCGCAGTGAGCACTTGGTACCGAGCGCCCGCAGTTGAGCACTTGGTACCGAGCGCCTGCCGCCGAGCACCCGGCGCCGAGCGCCCATTGCTCAGCACCTACTGCTCAGCGCCCGTGGTCCGCGCGCCCGTCCAGCCAGGCGAGCACGCCGGCGACGTCCGGCGCCGACGGCACCCCCGCCGGCACGGGCGGGCGGCGCACCACGACGACGGGGGCGGACAGCTCCCGCGCCGCGACCAGCCTCGCCGCGGTCGCCGCGCCGCCGCCGCCCTTGGGCACCAGGACGTCGATACGGTGCGTCCGCAGCAGCTCGAGCTCGTCCGCCACGGTGAACGGCCCCCGCGCGAGCAGCACTTCGGTGTGGGCGGGCATGGGCGGGTCGGGCGGTTCGACGGACCGTACGAGAAAGTGGCCCGCCAGCCCGGCGAAGGCGGCGAGACCCTGCCGCCCGGTGGTCAGGAACACCCGGCGGCCCAACTCGGGAAGCAGCTCGGCGGCTTCGGGCAGCGAGCGCACGTCATGCCATACGTCACCGCGGCCGGCGCTCCAGCCGGGCCGGCGCAGCGCCAGCACGGGCACCGCACAGTGGCCCGCCGCTTCGGCCGCGTGGGCGCTGATCACGGCAGCGAAGGGGTGCGTGGCATCGATCAGCGCGTCCACGCGCTCCTCGCGCAGCCACGCGGCGAGCCCCTCGGCTCCGCCGAAGCCCCCGGTCCGCAGCTCGCCGTCGATGCGGGCGGGCGAGGTCACCCGGCCCGCGAGCGAGGTCGTGACGCGGCAGGCCGGACGGTCGGCGAGCGCGGCGGCCAGGGCGCGGGCCTCGGTGGTGCCGCCGAGAATCAGGACGTGCGTACTCATAGCGGCACCGAGTCAATCACGGCCCGCCGGGGACGGATCCCCGGCGGGCCGCCGTGCTCTCAGCGCAGCGGTGTGCCGCGAACCTCCAACTCCCGCAGCCGGCCGGTGTTGTCGAAGGAGCCGAAGCCGGTCCGGCCACCGGGGAGGGTCTTGTCGACCGCGGTCATCAGCGGATCGCGCGCACCGTCCACGTACACCGCGATCTCACCGGACTCGGCGCAGTGCACGACCTTCACCTCGTGCCAGGCCTCGTCCGTGACCGCCGGGGGTGCGCCCTTGGCGCCGTTCCACTGGTGGTCGAGGCGGAGCCGGTCGGCGTCATCGACGACGAAGATCCCGTTGTGCGGATAGATGGTGTTGTCCTGGGACAGATGGGCGTAATAGAACTTCGTGTCCGACTGATGCCCGAAGACGATGATCACGTCCCGGTTGCTCACGGACACCGGAGTGTCGAGCCGCACCTCGCCCTCGATCGTCACCGAGCCGAAGGCGGGCCCTTTGGTCAGGACCGCGTACTCGAAGGGCCGACGGGGTCCGGGACGGGCCGCCCCGGCCTCGGCGAGAATCGCCTCACGGCCGGGGAACTGCCACTTGGCCGGGGTGACGGGCGCCCAATTGCCGCCGCCCATCACGCGGTTGAGCTCGGCGCCGTTCGTACGGCAGTCGGCGAAGCGCTTGGTCCCGACGACCTTCCAGATCTTGCCGTTGGCCTTCGCGAGCAGATACAGCTCGCCCCGCGCATCCTGGCCGAAGCGCAGATCGACGCGCTTGTCACCGGCGAGCTCCGGCATCGTGGTGCGCTTGCCGGACGTGTCGTAGATCATCAACTGGTTGATCCGCGCGGGCTCCTGGCCTCGGCGCATCGCGTCGGACTCGGTGAAGAAGACCCGGCCGTCGACCAGATCGTCGAAGAGGTACTTGCCGCGCAGCTCGGGCGCCTCGACTCCGCGGTAGACGAAGCCGCCCGCGATGGCGCGGCCCACGTCCGCGGTGCAGTTCCAGCCCGGCGGCGGATTGTGGTCGTAGGCGGCGACGGGGTACGTGTAGCCGTATTTCTCGTCGTCGGCCGGCAGCGGCAGGATCCGGTGGCACGGGTTGGTGGCGTTCCGGTCGAAGGCGAAGGCGCCCTCGCGTTCGCTCCAGCCGAGGTTGTCACCCGCGCGCACCTCGTAGACGGCCTCGATGGCGTGCTCGCCGATGTGCCCCAGGTACATCGTGTGGCCGCGCCCGCTGTCCCAGCTGAAGCGGTGCGGGTCGCGCATGCCGTACGCGTAGATCTCGCCGAGCGCGCCGGGCTCGCCCACGAACGGGTTGGACGCGGGTATCCCGTACCGGCCGTTGATGCCGTCGGTGCCGCGGGGGTCGATCCGCAGGATCTTGCCGTGCGGCAGGGAGAGCGTCTGGGGCTCGGCGTTGGACTTGCCCGTGCCGCCGTCGCCGACCGCCGCGTACAGCAGACCGTAGTCGCGATGGCCGGGGCGGGCCGTCGGGTTGAAGTCGATCTGCTGAATGCCGTGCACCTGGCCGTTGAAGCCGATGCGCAGCACCTCGCGGCGGGTGCCCTCGAAGGTGGCGGCCGAGGGGTCCTTCGCGGTCCACTCGGTGATGACGCCGTGATACGTGGAGGACGCGGCCTGGCGGAAGTCGGGGACCGCGGTCGTGGCGGAGGCAGCCTCGGTGTGGACCGTGTAGAAACGGCCGTTCTTGCGGAAGCCCGGGTCGAAGGTCACGTAGCCGAAGCCCTGGCCCATCCCGCGACTGGCGAAGAACCGGGGTCCGAAGGTCCCCGCGAGGTCCAGGTAGAGCTGCGGCTCCTTGCCGTCCTCGACCAGGTACAGCTGCCCGTTCAGATCGGGTACGGCCTTGCGCCCGGTGTGGTCGGGGAGTTCGACGAGCGCGTTGATGCGGGCATGGCGCATCAGACGCGGGTCGGTGACCGGGCCGGGTACGGGTTCGGTCTTCGGAAACTGCGCGTACTCCTCGAGGACCAGGCCGAGTCCGGACTGCGCGGGCTCGGGCATGGGGTCGAGGATCGGATCGGCTGCCGCACGCGCGGCGGCAGCGTTGTCAGCGGCGGCAACGTTGTCAGCGGCCCGGACCGTACCGGCCCAGAGCGTGGAAAGCAGCAGGGCCAGCGGGACCAGCAGGAGCAACAGCGACCTGCCGCCCCACCGACGTGCGGGCACGTACATGCCAACTCCATTCGGATCGAAGGGTCCGACTCTCAGCTCTAGCAAGCGCTTTCGGGAGCGCTTGCGTACTATGTGCCACGTCGCAGGAACTGCACAACGACTCGGCAACTACCAGTTCACAAGACCCAGTTCAGAGGCGGTGACGGATGCCCCGACCCTCCCGACCACGCTCACCCCTGCGCCTTGCCGACGTGGCGCAGCGCGCGGGTGTCTCGCTGGCAACCGCTTCCCGGGCGCTCGCCGGACGCGACGGGGTCCGCGAGGAGGTGGCGGAGCGCGTCCGCAGCGTCTCGCGCGAACTCGGCTATGTGGCCAACCCGCACGCCCGCACCCTGGCGGGCGGCGCCACGTCCACGGTGGGCCTGATCGTGCACGAGATCGACGACCCGTACTTCTCGGAGATCGCGAGCGGCGTGATCCGGGCGGCCGGTGAGCGCGGCCTCATCGTGCAGATCTGCACCTCGGCGCGTGAGCCGCACAGCGAGCTGCGGCAGGTGCGGCATCTGATCGCCCAGCGCGTGGGGATCATCATCATCGCGGGCTCAGGCTATGTGGACCCGAGCCTGGAGGCCGCGGCCAAAAGGGAGTTGGCCGCCTTCCAGAGCGCCGGCGGCCGCCTCACCGTGATCGGCCGCCATGCGCTGAGCGCGGACGCGGTGCGCCCGGCCAACAAGGAGGGCGGCGAGGCGATCGCGGAGCACCTCGTCTCGCTCGGCCACCGCAGGATCGCGGTGGCCGCCGGGGACGCGAAGCTCTCGACGGTGGTGGACCGGCTCGCGGGGGTCGCGGTCGCGTTGAAGCGCGCGGGCCTGTCCATGTCCGAAGTCCCCGTGATGCACGCCGAGTTCACCCGCGACGGCGGCCACGACGCGGCGGAGCGCATCCTGCGCGAGCACCCCGGCACGACGGCGATCATCGCGCTCAACGACGCCATGGCACTCGGCGTACTCTCCGCCCTGCGCACCGAGGGCGTCGCGGTACCGCAGCGCATGTCGGTGGTCGGCTTCAACGACGTCTCGTACGCGGCCGACCTCGCCCCCGGCCTGACCACGGTCCGGCTCCCCTTGGCCCGCATGGGCCAGGAGGTCCTCACCCTGGCCCTGCGTCCGCCTGCCGGCCGGCCACGGCGCAAGCCCACGTCGTACGAGCTGATCGTGCGCGCTTCGACGGCGGAGCCTTACGTGTGAGGTCGGCGGTGGAACCGTACGCATGAGGTCGACGGCCGAGCCTTACGCATGAGATCGACGGCCGAGCCCTACCCATGAGCAGGCGCCGAGGCGAACCCATGGATGCCCCGACGCCCCGTCAGCGCTCGTCCCGCACCGCCACCTTGACGCTCTGCTCGGGCACCGCGGGCCCGTCGTCGAGGAAGCCTCCCGACTGGTGCAGCCAGAGCTTGGCGTATGTGCCGTCGGCGGCGAGCAGCTCCTGGTGGGAGCCCTGTTCGACGATCCGCCCGTGATCGAGGACGACGAGCCGGTCCATGCCCGCGACCGTGGACAACCGGTGGGCGACCACCAGGGCGGTGCGGCCCTCCATCAGCCGCCACAGCGCCTCCTGAACGAGGAGTTCGCTCTCCGAGTCCAGTGCGCTGGTCGCCTCGTCGAGCAGCAGGATCGGCGCATCGCGCAGGATGGCACGGGCGAGCGCGACCCGCTGGCGCTGGCCACCGGAGAGCTTGACGCCGCGCTCGCCGACCAGGGTGTCGAAGCCGTCCGGCAGGGCGTCGGCGAACTCGGTGACGTGCGCCGCCTCGGCCGCCCGCCGGATCTCGGCATCGGTGGCGCCGGGCCGGGCGAAGGCGATGTTCTCGCCGAGCGTGCGGTGGAACATGGCCGGATCCTGGGGCACATACGCGATCAGGCTCCGCAGGTCGGCCTGGCGCACCTTGCCGATGTCCTGGCCGCCGACCAGGATCCGGCCGCCGTCGATGTCCGTCATCCGCAGCAGCAACCTGGTCAGCGTGGTCTTGCCGCCGCCCGAGCGGCCGACGAAGCCGACCCGCGACCCGCCGGCCACCTCCAGGTCGAGCCCCTCGAACAGTCGCGGACCACCCGCGTACGCGAACGACACCTCCTCGAAGCGGACCCCGGTGCTTCCCGTCCCGGGCAGCAGCGCCTGCGGCGACGGCGGGTCGAGGACGGTCGGCTCGTCCATGAGCAGCTCGGTGAACTGGGCGGCTTCCGTCATCGAGCTCTCGATACGGCGGTAGATCTGGTTGAACTCGAACATGATCCGGGTCGCGTTGGCGTAGTACGTGAAGGCGACCACGACGCCCTCCACCCCGTGCGTGCTCCCGAGGGTGACGGCGAGCAGCAGGCCGAGCGCGTTGGTGGCCACCGACATCGGCGCCACCAGGGTGTCGATGCGCAGATTGCCGTAGTCCCAGGACCGCAGCATCAGGCGGCGCGAGTCCGCGACCCGCGAGCGGTGCTCGGCGGCCTCGCGCTCCTCGGCGGCGAAGGCACGGACCGTGTCCATGTTCGCCAGGCTGTCGGCGACGTGGCCCGAGACCCGGGCGATGGCCGCCTCGCGCTGGGCGACAAGCCGTTGCCGGCGGCGGATCAGCGGCACCACGCAGGCCGCCGTGAGCGCGATCATCGTGAGGAGGCCGACCACGAGCAGCGGTTCGTACGTCCACAGCACGACGGAGCCGAAGACCAGCGGGACGATCCTGCCCACCACGTTGAAGGTCAGGGTGTCGACGAACTCCTCGAAGCGGGAGGCGAAACTGAGCACCCGCTTGGTCAGCGAGCCGGCGAAGTTGTCGTGGAAGAACGCCGCGTCCTTGGCGTACAGCGCGTCCATGCCGGTCGCGTACAGCCGCTCGACACCGAGTGCGTCGAGCCGGTTGAGACAGTGCAGACCGACCCGCCACAGCGCCTCCGACAGGAGCATCACCGCGGCGAAGCCGAGTACGTACGGCATGACCGCACCGGCCGAGGAGTCGCCGCCGTCGGCGATGCGACCGGCGAGCTTGGCCACCACCAGCGGCGCGATGTAGTGGGTGCCGATGTTGCCCAGCGCCGGAAGGAGCAGCGCGGGGATCGTGAATCTGCGGAGCCTGCCCAGCTCCCTGCGGTAGTAACGCAGCGCCAGAAGGACCGCACCGCTGCGCGGGGCGGTCTTGCGTAATTCAGGTGCTTCCATTCATCCCGTCCTGTCCGGTCCTGTCCCCGCTGGAAACGAGGGAGCAGTGTCCCGCGACGGGTTCGGCACCGTCCAAGCGTTTTTTCCGGCCGCAAGCACGAGAAAGGGCCATCCGAAGATGGCCCTTCACTTGCACTGATCACTCAGTGCAACCGACGCAATACGTCGGGACGACAGGATTTGAACCTGCGACCCCTTGACCCCCAGTCAAGTGCGCTACCAAGCTGCGCCACGTCCCGGTGCTCGCTGACCTGGGCTTTCCCCTGGCCGAACGCGCACGGAAACAATACCGCACTTGGACCGGTGGTCGTGAACCCGTTTTATCCGGCGGACACCCGCCGTCCCGCCCGCGAGTGATCTACTCCACGGCCACCCTCAGCTCGGGATGCAGCTCCAAAAGGCGCGGCGGCGCGGCCTGCAGCCAGGAGTCCGTCAGGATCGCGCGCAGTTCGTCCAGGTCGTCGAGCGCGGCCAGGCGGACCCTCACCCATGCGAAGGACGCCTCGTGGTCGGCGATCCAGAACTTCTCCGGTTCGGCCAGGACCAGCTCGTCGCGCTCCTCCTTGGGGCACCGCACCGCGATCGAGGTCTCCTCCTCGGGCAGCGTGGCGAACATCTTCCCCGCGACGCGGAAGGTCGGCATCGACCAGGCGATCTTCTCCGTGGTCTCCGGCAGGGCGAGCGCGACGGCGCGGACGTCGTCCGATGTGGGGGCGGCGGATGCTGCGGTCATGGCAAGACGGTACGACATGGCCCGCCCGCCGGTGGGCGGCTTCCGGGCCTGCTTACGTCCCGGGATCCGCGCACCCGGGGCGACAACCGCCCCCTGCGCCAATTCCCTTGCTGCACCGCCCCGTACAAGACCCCGGCGCTCCCCCGCGCCCACCCGCTCGATGAGCCGACCGAGTGGTCTTGCGCCTGATAGTCGTACCGGCGGCACAAAGGCGCCGCCACGGCGACGCAGAGTGTGCGGGTGACCGGCAAGACGATCAAGACTCTGCGTGCCCTCGGCCACCGGCCGGCCGCGACGGGCCTGGCCTGTGTGGTGGTCGCGGCCGTGACGGCCGGGCTGCTGTCCCTGTCGCCCGACGCTCCGCCGCGGCCCGTCCACGGGGATCAGGCCGGCGCGGCCGGCGCGCAGGACGTGCCCGGACAGATCGAGGCCCGGCGGGCCTGGCTGCGGGAGCATCCCGAGGACGGCACGGTCTGGGCGGGTCTGGCACTCGGATACCTGGAGCAGGCCAGACGCACCGCCGACTTCTCGTACTACGGGAGGGCCGAACAGGCGCTGAAGCGTTCGCTCGCGCTCCAGCCCGGCAATGTCACAGCCCTGGTCGGCATGGGCACGCTGGCCAACGCCCGGCACGACTTCGCCGCCGGCAAGCGCTGGGGCGAGCAGGCCCGGAGCGCCCAGCCCGGCAACTGGACCGTGTATCCCGTCCTCGCCGACGCGTACACCCAGCTCGGCGCCTACCCGCAGGCCACCGCGGCCGTGCAGCGGCTGCTCGATCTCAAGCCGGGGGTCGCGGCGTTCACCCGGGCCGCCTACGAACTGGAGATGCAGGGCCGGACCGAGGCGGCCGAGGGCGCGCTGCGCCGGGCCCTGGAGGACTCGGCCGTGCCCGCCGAGCGTGCGTTCTGTCTGCACCGCCTCGGCGAGCTCGACTGGGACCGCGGCCGCCCCGAGCAGGCCCACGCCCACTACGAGGAGGCGTTGCGCGCCGACCCCGAGGCGCACGCCGCCCTGGCCGGGCGCGCCAAGGCGCGTGCGGCGCTCGGCCGCACCGAGGCCGCGCTCGCCGACTACCGGGCGGTGACGGAACGGGTGCCGCTGCCCGAATACGTCCTGCTCTACGGAGAGTTCCTCGCGTCGCTCGGCCGAGGCGACGAGGCAGAGCTGCAGTACGAGCTGCTGCGGGCCCAGGTCCGGCTCCTCGAGGAACAGGGCGCCGCCGACGACCTCACCCTCGGGCTCTTCGAGGCCGACCACGGTGACCCGGCGGTCGCCGTGCGGAAACTGGGCGCCGAGTGGTCCCGGCGCAAGAGCGTGCTTGTCGCGGACGGGCTCGCGTGGGCGCTGCACCGGGCGGGGCGTTCGGCCGAGGCCGCCGAGCATGCGGAGAGTGCCGCGAAGCTGGGGTGGCGGCCCGCTTCCTTCGCCTATCACCGTGGCGAGATCGAACGGGCGCTGGGCCGCGAGGGCGAGGCGCGCCGGCTGTTCGCGGCCGCGCTCCGGGCCAATCCGCACTTCTCGCCGCTCCAAGCGCCCGCGGCCCGCAAGGCGCTGCGCGCGGGCGGCGCGTCATGACGCGGGCGGGGCGTTGGCGCTGGGCGGCCCGGGTGCGGCGCGGCGGCCTCGTCGTCGGGGTGCTCGCGGGTCTGGCGGCCGGCACGCCGACGGTCGCGTCCGCGCATCCGCTGGGCAACTTCACCGTCAGCCGCTACCACGGCCTGCAGATCACGTCCGGCCGCATCGAGGACCGGGCGGTGATCGACCGGGCCGAGATCCCCACGCTCCAGGCCAAGCGGGCCGTGGACCTTGACCGTGACGGCCGCCTGGAGACCGGTGAGCTGGCCGCGCATGCCGACTCCGTCTGTGCGCGACTCGCTCAGGACGTACGGGCAGAGGTGACCGGCGGCGACGAACTGACGTGGCGCGTGGCGGACAGCGGAATGCGTGAGCTGCCGGGGCAGGCCGGTCTGCCCGTCAGCCGGATCAGCTGCCGCCTCACCGCCTCGCTCCCGCAGTCGGGTCCCGGAGAGCTCGCCTTCGCCGACCGGGGCGGCCAGGGCCGGATCGGATGGCGTGAGGTCACAGCGAGCGCCGGGCCCGGAATGCGGATCGTGTCCTCCGACGTCCCGGAGCGCAGCCTCTCCGGTGAACTGCGCAGCTATCCGCAGGACTTGCTCGACGATCCGCCGGACGTACGGACGGCGCGGGTGCGGTACGCCGCAGGGGCAGCGGCGGCCGGAACCCCGGCGGCCGGGGTCAGCGGTCCGATGAGCGAGGACAGTTGGACGGCCGGGCTCGACCGCCGGCTGTCCGCCCTGGCCGCACGCGACGGTCTGACCTGGCCGGTGGGCCTCGCCGCGATCGGGCTCTCGGTGCTGCTGGGCGCCGGGCACGCCCTGCTGCCGGGGCACGGCAAGACGGTCCTCGCCGCGTGTCTGGCCGGGCGCCGGGGCTCGGTGCGCGACGCCGTCACGGTCGGGGCCACCGTCACCTTCACCCACACGGCCGGGGTGCTCGCGCTCGGCCTGCTGCTCTCGCTGTCCGCGGCGTTCGCGGCCGAGGGGCTGATGCATCTGCTCGGAGTGGTGAGCGGGGCGCTCGTCGTGGCAGTGGGCGTGATGCTGTGGCGGGCGGCGCGCAGGGGGCGGGGCTGGGGGCATGGGCACAGCCACGGGCACGGGCACGGGCACGGCCACAGGCACAGCCACGGGGATGCCCACGACCACGACCACGACCACAGCCACAGCCACAGCCACGATGGCGTACGGCAGTTGGCGGTTCCCGTCGGATCTGCGCAGGCCGGGGCCGCCCTCCCGCAGAGCGGGAAGCCTCCGACGGCTCACGGCCACGCCACAACACCTGGGCACCCCGCGACACCCGCTCACACCCACACCACCGCCCACGAGCACGCCCACACCACCTCCCACAAGCACCCCGCGACGCCCCCTCACGTCCACGAACACCCCGGCACCCCGCACCAAGAGCGCCGCCGCACCCTCATCGGTGTCGGTATCGCCGGCGGACTTGTCCCCAGCCCGTCCGCCCTGGTGGTCCTGCTCGGTGCCATCGCCCTGAACCGCACCGCGTTCGGCGTGCTCCTGGTCCTCGCGTACGGCGCGGGCATGGCGGCCGTGCTCTGTGCGGCGGGGCTGCTGGTCGCACGGTGCGGTCACCGGGCGCAGGCCCTCCTTGAAGGGGGCCGCGGCGGCCCTCGTATCGCCCGCTTGCGGGCGGTCCTGCCCGCCCTCACGGCGGCGCTGGTGATCACGGTGGGGTCGGGCATGGCCCTGCGCAGCGCCGCGGCGCTCCTCGTTCCGTGACCCGGACGCCCCGTCCGGTGCGCACCGGACGACGCCCCGGACACGCCGCCGACCAGCACCGATCCGGCCCAACCCCTTCCCTCGCACGGCGCACCCGGATCGCCGGGCGCGCGTGGGTGCCGTCCAGTGGTCTCGGATGCCCGTCAAGGCGCGGGCCACATGGAGAGGTCGTCGCATGAGGGTCCGTCAACTCACCAAGCCCGCCGCGGGGACCGCGCTCGCCTGCGCCCTGCTCATGGGCGGCTGGTTCGCCGGCCCCGTATCGGGCCGGGCGGGCGCCGCCAGTCATGTCGACGCGCCGTCCACGTTCGCCGACCCTCCGCGCGACGGCAGCGACCTCTACGTGTTCACCAGCCCCGACGCGACCGACATGGTGACCATCGCGACGGACTACCACCCGCTGCAGCTCGCCGGGAATCCGCTCGCGCTCTATCCGTTCGCGAGCGACACCCGGTTCGAGGTCCACGTCGATTCCTCGGGTGATGCCCGGCCCGATGTGACCTACCGCTACACGTTCCGGACGCAGGACGACCGCCCGCTCGGCACAAGGTCGGCCGTGAGCGCCCCCGTGCGTTCCCTCAAGGACAAGGCGGTGGTCTTCCGCCAGACGTACACGCTGCAGGAGCTGCGCCCTGGACAGCAGCCGCGGACCCTGGTCGAGGAGGGAGCGGTCGCTCCGTCGTACGCGGGCAAGCAGCTGATGCCCGACTACGACGCGCTGCGCAAGGACGCCACGGCGCCGCTGCCCGGCGGTGGGCAGACGTACGTCGGGCAGATCGCGGATGCCTTCCTGTTCAACGTCGGCCAGTACGCGAAGATCCGCTTCGGGGTTCCGCTCGTCCCCGAGTTCAACCCCGTGGCGCTGACGAACTCCAACACCATGACCTTGCAGCTGCCCAAGAAGGCGCTCGCTCTGCGCGGCGATCCGGGGCGCAACCCGGTCATCGGCGTCTGGGCGACGGCTTCGCGTCAGTCGCTCGACGTGGCGGGCACGGGAGAAGCGGGGTACGCGCAGGTGTCGCGGATGGGGCAGCCGCACTTCCTCGAGACGATGTTCCCGGACAGCCTGCCCGTGATCGGTGTGCCCGGCGGCCTGAGCGACCAGTTCCAGGCCCGCAAGCCGGAGCAGGACGCCGAGTGGGACGCGATGATCAAGCAGCTCCGTGAACCGTTCGGACCGCGCAACATCGGCTTCGCCACCGGTGCCGAGCCCCCGGCCAACCCCCGCCCGGATGTTGTCCGTTACCACCTGCACGGCCTCGAGAAGGTCAATGTGCACACCCTCAACAAGGACGTCGACCCCTCGGCCGTACGCCCCGCAGAAGTCCTGCGCCTCAACATGGCCACCCCGGTGACCTCGAAGCCGAAGAGCGAAACGCTCTTCGCCGACGACCCGCAGGGCTACCCCAACGGCCGCCGCTTCGTCGACGACGCCGACGCGATCCAGATGCGCGTCCTCATGGGCGGCCTCATCGGCGCCAAGACGGACTTCCTCACCAAGAACTCCCTGATCAAGTCCCCGCCGAAGGCGTCCACGGAGACCTTCCCCTATCGCGCGCTGCCGCACTGAGCCCGTAGTCACCCGACCCGCACACACCAGGAGCACCGGACATGGCCGACAAGCCATCGCCGTACCGACCGCGTCGCCGTGTCCCCACCGCCGCGGTTGCCGCATCCGCACTGATCGCGCTGGCCGCCTGGGCCGGCCCCGGTACGCAGGGCGCGTCGGCCGGCAGCCATATCGACGCGCCGAGCGCGATGCTCGACCCGGAGATCAACGCCGGTGATCTCTACGCGTTCACCAGCCCCGAGGCGCCGGACACCGCAACCTTGATCGTCACGTACCAGTCGCTGAGTCTGCCCGTCGACGGTGTGCTGCCGCCCGCGACCTTCGGCACCCGCACCCGCTACGACCTCAACATCGACAGCCGGGGCACGGGCCGGCCGGATCTCACGTACCGCTGGACGTTCCGTGACGAAGGACAGCGGCAGTTCCTCGGTGTGCTCAACGGGCGGGTGGATTCGCTGAGTTCAGCGAACCTGAAGTTCAAGCAGCGCTACACGCTCGAGGAACTGCGCCCCGGAAAACCGCCGAAGGTCCTGATCCGGGACGCGATCGCCGCCCCGAGCCGGGCGGGGGCCGCCGGGATGCCCGACTACGAGGCGCTGCGCCGTGAGGCCACGCTGCCGGTGCCGGGCGGCGGGCAGGTCTACACGGGACAGGCCGCGGATCCCTTCTTCAACGATGCCCGCGAGATGGAGATCCTCAAGAGCGGTACGGAACTGCCGCTCCCGTTCAGCCCGCTCCAGGGCACGAACGTGACTGTCATGGCCCTGCAGGTGCCCAAGGAGGCCCTCGCCCTGAACGGGGACCCGGCTCGCAACCCCGTCGTCGGGGTCTGGGCGACCGCGGCCCGCGAGACCCTGAACGTGCGGCCGGGCGCCGCCGAAGGTGCCCGGTACGCGCAGGTCTCCCGGGTCGGCAACGTGATCGTCAACGAGGCCTTCGCACCGGACAACTACCTCACTCCGGCCGCGCTGCTCCGCGGGTCACCGCTGGGTGTGCTCGGTGGTGTGGCCGACCAGTTCAACACCTGGGACGCGGCGAAGGACGCCGATAACCCTCAACTCATCGACATGGTGACCAAGTTGAGGGGGCCGAAGGCCTTCCACGCCGCACACCCCGGCCTGCCCGCGCCGCGGCCGAACCCCCGCAAGGACATGTTCCAGCTGCTGATGACGGGGCTGTCGGGCAAGACCCGTTGCCCGGTCGGCGAAGGCTCCGCGTGCCCGATCCGGGAGGATCTCAACTCGCAGGTGATGAACGCGGATGCGGACGCGGGCGCGTTCCGGCCGGCCGAGGAGCTGCGCCTGAATCTGTCGACGCCGGTGAGCCGGACGCCCCGCAAGGGCGGCTTCCTCGACGGCGACCCGCAGGGCTTCCCGAACGGCCGCCGCCTCACCGACGACCCCACGCATGTGCTGGTGCGCGTGGCGATGGGCGAGCCGGCGGTGAAGGAGTACGCGCCGCTGTTCCGCTTCACGACCTCCGGGCCGCCCACCGAACTGGCGCCGGCGTTCCCGTACCTCGCCGTGCCGCACGGGCTCTTCTGACCTGCGGGTTGTGACGCAGTGTGAGCGGCAGTTACCCCGTACGGCGGCGCCTGCTGGCATGCGTACCGAACCGCGCATTCACTGATCTTGTCCTAGGGGGGACAAGCTCCCCGGGAGTGTCCGTGCACCTGCCCAAGACCACGGTGGCCCTCACCGCCCTGACCCTGCTCGCCACGGCGACGGCCGCATCCGCCGCCACCGCCGACCGCTCCGCTCCGCCGCCGCCGCCGGAGAACCCGCCGGCCACCAACTGCCTGCCCACCAACTACTCCCTGGACAAGCCGGCGGCGCCCGGCTACTACGACAAGGCGCCCGAACTCGGCACCGCCTTCTGGTTCTTCGCGCAGAGCGGCACCGGGACCCTGACCTTCACGGAGAAGACGAAGTCCGAGCTCAAGCGCCTCAACGCCAAGGTCGAGGCGGTCTGCCCGGTCGGCCCTCTCAAGGGCGGCGAGGGTGTGTGGACTCCGGTGGGCGCACAGGGCTACAGCAACATCAACTTCGTGAACGGGCGTATCTGGTATCCGGGCGGCTGGAAGTTCACGAACCCCAAGACGGGCAGGTCGCACAAGGTCGACGGGTTCTGGCTGCACGACTTCCCGTTCATCTCCAAGGCCAGCGCGAACGTCTACGTCGACGACAACCCGGTCCCGCACGAGCTCCAGCTGGCGACCATGAACACCGTCGAGCTCTACACGGACCTGATCAACCCCCGGATCAACCAGGGCAAGATCTCGCTGGGCCCGAAGGAGTGGAAGTTCAAGATCACCGAGGCCTATGCCAAGGAGCTGCGGGAGATCGGTGCCGACATCGACGCGGGCGAGCATGTGATCACCCTGGAGATCAACGCCTCGATCTTCCCGAATCAGACCCTCCCCCTCAAGCCCGGCCTGGAGAAGGACGAACCCGCCAAGAAGTAGCCGGGAGAGTCCGCACGGCACGCGCGAGGGTCTGTACGGCAGCCGCGGGGCCCGCCACCGACGAGGCGGGCCCCGCGTTCGCGTGTCGCGGGACGCCGGTCACACCTGCTTGTCGAGCCACGCCAGCAGATCCGCCTGCACCTCGGCGCGGTTGGTCTCGTTGAGGATCTCGTGCCGCGCGCCCTGGTAGCCCTTCCAGGTCAGGTCGGCCACCCCCACGTAACGGAAGTCCTCCAGGAGGTCGTGGACCAGCGACATCGACTGGTTGCACGGGTCCTCGGTGCCGACCGCCACATGGATCGGCAGGTCCGCGGGGATACGGGCGAGTTGAGCCGGGTCGTTGATCTTCCTGATCGCGTGCACCCAGTCCCGTGACAGGCCGGCCGAGAAGGGGAAGCCGCAGCGCTCGTCTGCCACGTACCGGTCGACCTCGGCCTCGTCCCGGGACAGCCACTCGAAGCCGGTCCGGTGCGGGTACGGGTCGTTGAACGAGGCGAACGCCTCCGGAACGAACGACGACAGCGCCGCCCGGCCGCCCTCGGCGATCTCGCGGTCGAGCCGGTCCAGGGCGCTCTGGATCTCCACGAAGGGCAGCGTGCGGAAGGTGCCCGAGAGGATCAGACCGGCCAGCGTGTCCGGGTACTCCTGCGCGTAGTCGCGCGCCAGCATCGAGCCCATGCTGTGTCCGAGCAGCACGGTCGGCGCGTCCGGGAAGAGCGCGCGGGCGCGGTCCCCGACCGCCTCGAGATCACCGACGATCGCGCGCCAGCTGTCCGCGCCGTCCCCTTCGGCCCCGGGCACCTCGGTCACGCCGTATCCGCCGGTCGACACCGCGGTCGCGCCATGGCCGCGATGGTCCGAGGCGATCACCCCGTATCCGTGCGCGGTCAGCTCGCGGGCGAACCGGTCGTAACGCAGGGCGTGTTCGGCCGCTCCGTGCGCGATCTGGACCAGCGCGCGGGGCCGGCCACTCTCCGGAAGCCAGGTGTACGCGGCCACCTGGAGACCGTCCGCCGCGGTCACGGACTGCGTCGTGTACGTCGTCATCGGTGCGCTCCTCGATTCGCGATACGGGCACGAGGGGCCCCCTGCCCAGCGGAAGCGCCGGGACACCTGCCCGGCGGAAGCGCCGGAACACCTGCCCGGATAAGGGATACAGGACGCCCGCCCGATTACCTTTTCGTGGCTCCGCAATGGGGCCTCCGGCCTTCGGGCCCGGCATGGCCTCCCCCTCCTGTTGCTGATGATCCGGGGGGGGTGGTGTCACCGGGCCCGGAGGCATCGACGGCCCGCTGATAAGGGGCTTGAGCACCGGCTTCACCCGAGCCGGAAGAGTTCTCCGTAACGTGGATGTGGCAGCTCGGTGCCCAGGCAGGCTGGACGAAAGCGTGATGGAAGGGCCTGCACGTGATCGACACCGGCGCCATCGACGTCTTCCTCGGCCTGGACGTCGGCAAAGGCGAACACCACGCCACCGCCGTCACACCGGCCGGCAAGAAGGCGTTCGACGAGCGCCTGCCCAACACCGAACCCAAGCTCCGCGAGCTCTTCGCGAAACTCCAGGCCAAGCACGCAACCGTGCTGGTCGTGGTCGACCAGTCGGCCTCAATCGGCGCCCTGCCGCCGGCGGTCGCCCAGGACATGGGCTGCCCGGTCTCCTACCTCCCAGGCCTGACGATGCGGCGAATCGCCGACCTCTACCCCAGCGAGCCAACCCCGGGTAGCGAACGGCTGCACGACCTGCTGACGCAGGTCCATCCGTCGCTGGAACGGGTGCTGGGACCGCGGTCGCAGCACCTGGCAGTCCTCACCCTGCTGGAGCGGTTCGGCTCCCCGGCCCAGATCCGCAAGGCCGGACGGCGCCGGCAGGTCACCTGGCCGCTTCGCTGACAGCCGTGCTCGACCGGCGGAAACTGCGGGCCGGACGGATCGAGGAACTGCTGGAGGCCCACCCTCTTGCGAAGGTCCACCTTCCCGACCGACGGCCTCGCACGGCGACCCGCAGCTCAAACGGGCCTTCTTCCTCTCCGCGTTCGCCGCTCTGGGCGACCCGGCTTCCCGGCCTACTACGACAAAAAGATCGCCCAGGGCAAGCGCCACACCCAAGCACTGCTCTGGCTCGCGGGACGCCGGGCCGACGTCCTGTTCGCGATGCTCCGCGACGGAACCTTCTACCGGCCCCAACCCGCTGCGGCCAGGTGAGCAGTTGAGACCGCTCGATCAGTCCTCCGGCCGCAGCCTCTGACGAGCGGCTTCAAGCCGCTGGTCGTAGTCAGGCGCGAACAGCTCGGGAAGGGCCCTGTCGAGCGTTCCGGCGATCCGATGAATCGGTGCCCAGACCGCCGGATCGTCGACAAGACGACTGAGGTCCGTCATCTGAAGCTTCTCCAGCCAGTGCGACAGCACCAGTGCCTCGTCACTCGTGAGCTTGATCGTCACGTGGCTATCAGCCATGCACACCCCTACGGCTCGGCCCACCCTCGACCGCTCGAACCTACTGGCCCTCGACCTTGACCAAACACATAGGGGCACCCCCGCCTCAACTCCCGTACGTCACAAGCCCTCCACTACCCATTGACCCCTCCGATCACTGGAACCTACGCTGAGCGACTGCACCTCAGAAAGCGCTTTCTCCCTTTCGTAAGCACCCGATGAGCCGTCGGCACACAGCCGTGCCCTTAGACAGCGGGAGCGCCCATGAGTCATCCCCCGAACGGCAGTCACGTCCGAAGACTTCTGCGGCCCCTGACCACCCTCGCGGCTCTGTTCGCGCTGGTGCTCGGACTGGTCGTGTCGATGCCCGAACAGGCCCGTGCCGCGGCCCCGTTCCGCGTGCTGGTCTTCTCGAAGATCACCAACTTCGACCATGAGTCCCGGGCCGCCGGGGTCGAGGCGGTCAAGAAGCTCGGTACAGAAAACGGTTTCGAGGTCGAGGCCACCGAGGACGCGGCGGCCTTCACCGACGAGAACCTGGCGAGGTTCCAGGCGATCGTCTTCAACAACACCAACTCCACACCGGAGTCCGGCGACCTGCTCGACGCCGGGCAACGCGCCGCCTTCCAGAAGTACATCCGCGCCGGCGGCGGTTACGTCGGCCTGCACGCGGCGAGCGCGAGCGAGCGCGACTGGGACTGGTACGAGGGCCTGGTCGGCGCGATCTTCGACAAGCACCCGGCCGTGCAGACCGGCCGGATCAAGGTCCTCGACCAGGCGCACCCCTCCACCAAGGGACTTCCGCAGCTCTGGGAGCGCACCGAGGAGTGGTACAACTGGCGCACCAACCCCACGGGCAAGGTGCACACCCTCGCGCAGATCAAGGTGCGCGACGGCATCGACGGCCTGGACGAGGGCGTCGACCACCCGTACTCGTGGTGCCAGAACTATGACGGCGGCCGCTCCTGGTTCACGGCCGGTGGCCACGCCTCCTCGGCCTTCCAGGAGGAGTACTTCCTCAAGCATCTGCTCGGCGGCATCCAGTGGGCCGCCGGCGACAAGCCGGGCGACTGCACCGCCAACAAGACCAGCGCCTTCCAGCGCACCCCCTTGGCGACGAGCGATCTGGCCGACCCCTTCGAGCTCGCGGTGGCCCCGGACCGCCGGGTGTTCTTCATCCAGCGCACCGGCAAGCTGAAGGTCATCAACCAGGAGAACCTCAAGGTCACCACGGCGCTCGACTTCGCGTACACACCGGAGATGACGAGCCAGTCCGACGGCCTGCTCGGTCTCGCTCTCGACCCGGAGTTCGAGGAGAACCACTGGTTGTATCTGCTGCACTCCGACAAGACGGAGAAGCGGCTGAATCTGTCGCGGTTCACCGAGGCCGACGGCAAGGTCGACATGGCCAGCGAGAAGCGCCTGCTGACGATTCCCACGTTCCGCGGCGAGGGCCGGGCGAATTCGCATATGGCGGGCTCGCTGACCTTCGACAAGAGCGGGCATCTGTATGTCGCGACCGGCGACAACACCGATCCCTTCGCCTCCGACGGCTTCACGCCGATCGACGAGCAGGAGGGCCGCCGCGCCTGGGACGCGCAGGGCACCTCGGGCAATACGAATGATCTGCGCGGCAAGATCCTGCGCGTCACGCCCGAGGACGACGGAACGTACTCCGTTCCCGAGGGGAATCTCTTCGCGCCCGGCACGGACAAGACCCGGGCCGAGATCTACGCCATGGGCCTGCGCAACCCGTTCCGCATCACCACCGACCCGCACTCCGGCGCCCTGCTGGTGGCGGACTACGGGCCCGACGCACGAGCCGCCAACCCCAACCGCGGTCCCGAGGGAACCGTCGAGTACAGCCGGGTCACCAAGGCCGGCAATCTCGGGTGGCCTTACTGCGTGGGCAACAACACCCCGTTCAACGACTACGACTTCGCGACGAAGACCTCCGGCGCGAAATTCGACTGCGGCGCTCTGAAGAACGATTCGCCGAACAACACGGGTCTGACCGAGCTGCCGGACGCCGAGCCCGCGACCGTCTGGTACGCGTATTCGGCCTCGGCGGAGTTCCCGGAGCTCGGCGCCGGGGGCGGGGGGCCGATGAGCGGTCCGGTCTACGACTACGACCCCGGGAACTCGTATCGCACCAAGTTCCCCCAGTACTTCGAGGGGAAGGGGCTCAACTACGAGCTGACCCCCAAGTGGTTCAAGACCTTCTCGATCCAGGAGAAGGACCAGTCGTTCACCGATCCGCGCTTCCCCGCGGCGAAGGCCGGCGATCTGCACTCCATCAATTCCGTGTTCGGCGACATGGCGTGGAACCAGCCCTTCGACGCCGACTTCGGTCCCGACGGAGCGCTCTACGTCATCGACTTCGGACTCGGCAGCGGGACCGGCCGAGGCGGCAGCAACGAAGGGTCGGGTATCTACCGGATCGATTACGTGGGTGACAAGAGGCTGCCGGACGCGCGGGCCACGGCCACTCCGGACACCGGGAAAGTGCCGCTGACCGTGCAATTCTCCAGTGCGGGTTCGGGGATTCCGGGCGGCGGGGACGTCACGTACGCCTGGGACTTCGACGGGAACGGCAGCACGGATTCCACCGAGGCCGATCCCACGCATGTGTACACCGAGAAGGGCCAGTTCACCGCGCGCCTGAAGGTGACCGCGCCCGGCGACCTCACGGCGCTGGCCGTCCAGGACATCACCGTCGGCAACACCCGTCCCGTGGTGACCATCCAACAGCCCCCGAACGGCGGCCTGTTCTCCTTCGGCGACACCATTCCCTTCGAGATCAAGGTGAAGGACCCGGAGGACCGCACGATCGACTGCTCGCGGGTCGTCGTCCAGTCCCAGCTCGGGCACGACTCGCATCTGCACCCGCTGGACAACTACACGGGCTGCCGCGGCGAGATCGCGACGGACGCCGGTGACAGCCACGGCCCCGGGCAGAACCTGTACTACGGGATCAGCGCGCAGTACGAGGACAAGGGCGGTCCTGGTGGCGTGCCCGCGCTCACCGGTTCGTCGTCGCTGACGCTGCGCACCACGTTCCGCGAGGCCGAGCACTTCACGACGACCGGCGGCGCCAACAAGGGCGTCGAGATCGGCAGCCGTGCGGACGCCTCGGCCGGCAAGCGTCTGATCGAGATCGAGCACGGTGACTGGGCGGTCTTCGATCCGACCGACTTCAAGGGCATCGACTCGGTGACGGTCGGCGCGGCCTCCGGCGGGCTCGGCGGCGCTGTCGAGTTCCGCGCGGGATCGCCCACCGGCACGCTGGTCGGCAAGGTGACCATCCCGAACACCGGGAGCTACAGCAACTTCATCTCGCCCACCACCGCGCTCGAGGATCTGGGCGACACCACCAAGTTGTACGCGGTGTTCACCAACCCCGAGTGGACCCCGGACAAGGCGGATCTGCTGACGCTCGACTGGCTGCACTTCAACGGGCCCGGCGTCGAGAAGAAGGGCGGTACGAAGGTCGAGCTCGGCAAGGAGCAGACGGCCGGTGCGGTCAAGCTGACCAGCACCGTCAAGCCCGCCGCCGGCCGCCAGATCGTCTCGTACCACTGGGACTTCGGTGACAACACCAAGCCCGCGGGCGAGGAGGGCCCGACCGCCGAGCACACCTACGCACGGCCCGGCCCGTACACGGCCCGGCTGACCGTGACCGACGACAAGGGCGACACTTCGACCGGCTCGGTGCAGATCACCGTGGCCGAAGGAGGCACCGCATGACGCTGAACAGACGCGCCTTCCTGGGGACGTCGCTGGGGCTTGCGACCGCGACAGGTCTCGCCTCCGCACCGGCGTACGCCGCCGACGGCGATGCGGCCCGCAGGCGCCGCATCCCGCGCGGCGGGATCGGGATGCACCTCTACACGATGCGCACCCCGCTGGCCGCCGACTTCCTGGGCACCTTGGAGCGGCTCGCCGAGATCGGGTACGCCACCGTCGGGGTGAGCGGGCGGCACAACAACAGCGCCTCGGCGATCCGCGGCTTCCTGGACCGGACCGGTCTGCGGGCCGTTCTGGAGCACGTCGCGTACACCACGCTGACCGGTCCCGGCCTCCCCCAGGCGCTGGAGGATCTGCACACCCTCGGCGCCAAGTGGCCGGTGGTGCCGAGCCTGCCCGGACCGATGCACACGCCGGCCGGATTCCGGGAGGCGGCACGGGAGTTCAACCGGATCGGGCAGGCGTCGCGGGACGCCGGGCTGGGACCGGTGCAGTTCCACAATCACGGCCTCGACCATGAGGTCGTGGACGGCGAGAACCTGTACGGGATCCTCCTCGAGGAGACCGATCCGCATCTGGTCGCCTTCGAACTGGATGTGTACTGGGCGGCGAAGGGCGGGGCGGACCCGGCCCGCCTGTTCGTCGAGCACCCGCGGCGCTTCCCCGCCCTGCACGTCAAGGACATGGCGCCGGACGGGGACTTCGCGGATGTGGGCTCCGGGGTCCGGGACTTCGCCGCGATGTTCGAGAACGCGCACCGGGGCGGCGTCCAGCAGTGGCTGGTCGAGCACGACCGTCCGGCCGATCCCTTCGCCACGGCGCGCAACAGCTACAACCACCTTGCCTCGCTGAGGTATTGAGGCCGAGCTGATCGAGCGGTAGGAGGGGCCGGTCGCCGTTGTCGGCGGCCGGCCCCCTTGCCTGTGCGGCAGTCGGCCCCCCTCCCATTCGGTACGCGGGGCCGTGGCGGGACGGGGCCCGGCCGCCCCGCCCGCGGGCAGCAGCGCGCCCAGCGTGGCGATGAGCAGGCCGCCGAAGGCGAGCGGGAGCAGTTCGGGCACCTGGTAGACGGCAAGCACCGAGTCGGGCAGGCGCAGCCCCACGCTCGCCCCCATCGCCGGCATGACCCAGCCGTGCAGAGCCACGCCCAGCGCCACACCGAGCACTCCGGCGACGAGACCGGTCACGGCGACCGAGGTGAGAACCATGGTGATGGTCTGCCGGGGCGTCATACCGAGCGCCTTGTGGACACCGATGTCCCGTACGCGCTCACGGGTGTCAAGCAGCACTCCGTTGAGGACGCCGAGCGCGGCGACGGCCACGAGCATCAGGGTGAGCGTCGCGGACAGCGCGTTGAGGGTCATCACCATGTCGCTGCCGGAGTCGGGCCCGCCGGTTTGTGCCACGACACCCAGCGGCGCCAAGTCCCTGTTCAGGGCGTCGGTGTAGGCGGCCGCGTCGGTGCCGGGTGCTACGGCGATGTGATGGCTCGTCTCCGGCGGGCCCTGGGGTGCGGATCCGGTCTCGGCGGTGTCGCGCATCCCCGCGCCGTCGTGCCCGGACTTGAGCGTCCCGGCGCCGTCGTGCCCGGACTTGAGCGTCCCGGCGCCGTCGTGCCCCGACGTGAGCGTCCCGGCGTCGGTGAAGACCTGCATGCCGTCCTTACGGGGATCGAGCACCTCGCCGACGATCCGTACTGTCACCGGCTCGGCCAGACCGCCCAGGGTGACCTTGTCGCCGATACGGGTGCCCGTGGCGGCGAGGAAGGGGGTCGGGACCACGGCCTCGCCGGGCTCGTCGAACCAGCGGCCTTCGACCATGGTGTAGCCGCCCCAGGAGGCGTCGCCGGTGAACGCGGTCATGTCGATCGTGCCGGTCAGGCCGGACACGGTGGCCCGTAGCGTCGTGGCGCTGTAGTACTTCTCCGTTCCGCCGGCGGATCCGACGGCCGCGGCCACCGCGGCCTGGTCGACCTCGGGCGGCCGCTCCGCCGGCCCCGGCGCACCGGGCCCGAAGGCGCCGCGGGGCGCGGGCACGACGACATCCGCGGCGTCATGGGCCCTGGCCTTCATCACCTCGCCGAGCGAGGCTCCCATCCCCACGGTGAACGTGACGGCGACGGCGCCGAACAGGACCGCCACGCCCATGGCCAGCGCACGGGCGGGCCGGGCGAAGGGCCGGGCCAGGCCCAGGGCGGCCGACGGGGGCAACGGAAGCCGTACGGACAGCCGCGCCGCCCAACGCCCGCGCCGCGCCGAGGTGTTGCGCCCGACGGCGAGCGCGTCGACCGTACGCATGCGGCCGGCCCGCAGTGCACTCCCCCACGCGGTCGACGCCACCAGACCGAGGGCGCCGCCCGCCACCGCCCCATCGACCCAGGGCTCGACGGCCAGGGACGAACTGCCGTACACCTCCCCGGCCTCGGCCAGGACGGGAACGGCGAGCAGGTGGCCGACGAGGACACCGAGACCCGTGCCGATGCCGGCCGGGATCAACGCCTGGCCCACGTACGCGCGGACCACCTGGGACGGTGTGCAGCCGACGGCCTTCAGGATGCCGATACGGCGGGTGCCGGTGCCGACCGCGGAGGCGACCACGTTGCCGACGATGAGCACCGACATGACCAGGCCGAGCACGCCGAACGCCAGCAGGAAGGGGACGTAGAGCGCGGTGTCGCGTTCAGCGGTCTTCTTGACGGTGAGCCAGGACTGCTCGCCGACGGCCGCGCCCGGCGGCAGGGCTCCGGTGACCGCCTTCCCGCCCGCGGTGATCTGCGCGGCGGTCGCGGCATCGGGGAAGCGGTAGAGCATCTGGTAGCCGCCGCTGCCCGGCGCCGTGAGCGCCGTCATCTGGGCCGGCACCACCCAGGCATCGGCGGTCCCGGTGACCGAACGGGCCACACCGACCACGGTCAGCGTCGGGGCGTCCGGCAGTCCGGGGAAGCCGATCTTCGTGCCCAGGACCGGAATGACCGCGGACGCCTTGGACAGGACGATCTCACCGGGGCGCTTCGCCCAGCGCCCTTCGAGCAGGTCCACCTCGTCCACGTCACGGCCGGGGCCGGGCCGGCCGACCACGGTCATCGGCCAGGCGGGACCCGCCTCACCCGCCCCTGGTGTGACGGTCGCCGTACGGAAAGGTCCGGCCGCGGCGCTCACGCCTTTCGCGTCCCGTGACTTCGACAGCTGCCCGGCACTCACCTTTCCCGCGTCGAACTGCACCGACAGATGCGCTCCGTGCTGCGCGGCGAACGCGTCGGCGAAGGGCGCGCCGGACACCGCGAGCAGGGTTCCGCCGAGTACGGAGGAGGCCACCGCCATCATCGCGGCGAGGCCGATCACCAGCGTCTGGACCCGGCGCCGTCCCACGCCCGAGCGGACCACCTTGCCGAGAGCGCTCATCGGACGCCCTCCGCCAGGACAGTCGAGGCGACGGTCCCCGCGGGTACGTCTGCCGTGACACGGCCGTCGGCGATCTTCACCGTACGGCTCGTGCAGGAACGGGCCAGCGCAAGGTCGTGTGTGACCACGACGATGGTCTGGCCCTCGGCGTTGAGTTCGGCGAGCAGCCTGCTGACGTCCTGCCCGGCGGCCGTGTCCAGGGCCCCGGTCGGTTCGTCGGCCAGGAGCAGCGCCGGCCGGTTCATCAACGCCCGCGCCACCGCGACACGTTGGCGCTCACCGCCCGACAGGCGTCCCGGGTAGGCCCGTGCGTGCCGGTCGATGCCCAGCAGTTCGAGGAGTTCCGCCGACCGGCGGCGGGCCGCGCCGCGCGCCATGCCCGCGAGCCGCGCCGGCAGGACCACGTTGTCGGCCACGGAAAGGTCGTCGAGCAGATGGAAGAACTGGAAGACCATGCCGATCTTCGCGCGCCGGTACAGCGCCGAGCCCGCCTCCCCCAGCCGGTCCACCCGCACCCCGTCCACGGTGACGGTGCCCGTGTCGGGACGGTCGAGACCCGCGATCAGATTCAGCAGCGTGGACTTGCCGCTGCCCGAAGGACCGAGGATCGCCACCGCCTCGCCGCGCCCCACGGTCAGGGAGGCCTCGTGCAGCGCGGGCGGACCGTCGTCGTAGCGGCGGCTCACCCCGCGCAGTTCGATCACCGGCGTGGTCATGAAGGGCTCCTCTGTACGGGCAGTCGGCCGCGGCCCTCGTACGGGCGGTTGGCCGCGGCGACGGCAGGGCCGGTTGGCTGCTCGAACGCTAGGAGTGGGTCCGGCCGGCACGCGTCGCCCCTTCGACCCCTTTGCGGTACCGCGCCCGGACGAGTCGCGCAGACGTCATCCCTGAGAAGTAGGCGCCCGGTGTATCCGCCCGGGCGGGAACGACCGCGCAGACGGACTCGGCGGGTCCGTACGGCGGCGACAATGGATCAGTGGTGAACGTACGTACGACGCTGGAGCGGCTGCCGTCGGCGGTCCGCCGCGCCGGCCTCGATGCGGTGCGCCGGACCG
>NZ_JAEIMH010000003.1:139994-142054 GCF_016464295.1 Streptomyces sp. N35
CCGGGGCCCCCCCCGCGGCGCCGCGCGGGGGGGCCGCCGCCCCCCGAAGGAGGTGACGCCCTCGAACCGCCGGCCCCTGCGGCCGACTCGGGGGGCCTGGCTGTTCGATGTGCTGCTTGCGCTGGCGCTCGGGATCACCACCGTCTATTACGGCATCGACAACGCCGGCAACGTGGTCGTACGGGAGATCGCCCCCGGCGTCCACAGCGTCGTGCCGCGCCCGAGCGGCCCCGGCGGCATGGCCTTCATGGTCACGCTCGCCGTCATCGCCTCGGGCGCTCTGGCCCTGCGCCGCCGCTGTCCGCTCGCTGTGCTGTGCGTCGTGACGGCGGCGACGCTCGCGACCCCGTCGAGCGTGCTGCGGCTGACCTTCTACGCGTTCGTCATCGCCGTGTACAGCGCGGCCGTCTACAGCCCGTACCGGATGACGACCCTCGCGGCGCTGGTGGTCTCGGTCGCCCTGGTCGGCACCTCGGGGAATTCGGTGACCCCGATCCTTCCCAACGAGTACGTGGTCCTGCTGATCCTGGTACCGATGGCCGTGGCCGCCGTCGGACTGCGCAGCTGGAAACTGCGCAGCGACGAGAACCGCACCCGGCTGTCCGCGCTGGAACGGGAACAGGCCGAGTCCCTGCGCCGGGCCGTCGCGCAGGAGCGGGCCAGGATCGCCCGTGAACTGCACGATGTCGTCACGCACAACGTCAGCGTGATGATCATCCAGGCGGGCGCCGCACGGAAGATCATGGAGAACTCCCCCGGCCGGGCCGCGGAGGCCCTGCTCGCCGTCGAGGCGGGCGGGCGGGCCGCCATGACCGAACTGCGCCACGTCATGGGCCTGCTCACGATGCCCGACACGGACCTGGCCGACGTGGATCCGGCCGGCACTGAACCCGAACTGGCACCCCAACCCGGCCTCGACCAGCTGGAATCGCTGGTCGGACGGGTCCGCGACACCGGGCTCGCCGTCGACCTGACGGTGACCGGGACGCCGCGTCCCCTGCCGCCCGGCATCGAACTCGCCGCCTACCGCGTGGTCCAGGAAGCCCTCACCAACACCGTGAAGCACGCGTCCGGAGCGACCGCCCACGTGACCGTCGACCACGCACCCGACCGGCTCCGGGTGGAGGTCACCGACACCGGCGGGCGCCCGGGCGAGGGCCCCGGAAGCGGCCGGGGTCTGATCGGACTGCGCGAACGCCTCGCCGTCCACGGCGGAACCCTGACCACCGGCCGACGGCTGACCGGCGGCTACCGTGTGGAGGCCCTGATCCCCTTGGAGACACCGTGACCGAACCGCTGCGGGTGCTCCTCGCCGACGACCAGACCCTGGTGCGCACCGGATTCCGGCTGATCCTCGGCGCCGACGGCATCGACGTGGTCGCCGAGGCGGTCAACGGCGCGGAGGCAGTCGAAGCGGTCCGGCGGACCCGTCCGGACGTGGTCCTGATGGATGTCCGGATGCCCGAGATGGACGGCTTGGAGGCCACCCGCCGGATCCTCACCGGCGCCCCCGGCGAACCCCGCGTCATCATCCTCACCACCTTCGACCTCGACCGGTACGTCTACGCGGCCCTGTCCGCCGGAGCGAGCGGCTTCCTGCTCAAGGACGTCACGCCCGAGCAACTGACCGCGGCCGTACGCACCGTCCGTACCGGTGACGCGCTCCTCGCACCGGCCATCACCCGCCGCCTCGTGCAGCGGTTCGCCAAACGCGGCGACGACGCCGACGCGCTCCACCGCGATCTCGCCTCCCTCACCCCGCGCGAAGTGGAGGTACTGGGACTGCTGGCCCGGGGCCTGAGCAACGCCGAGCTCGCCGCCCGGCTCCACCTCGCCGAGACCACCGTGAAGACCCACGTCGCCCGCATCCTCGCCAAACTCGGCCTGCGCGACCGGGTCCAGGCCGTCATCGTGGCGTACGAGACGGGCCTGGTCAGCGCGGGTGACCGGGAGGCCGCGGAGTAGGCCCGGACCCGTGAAAGAGCCCCGCCCCCCCGCCAGGAAGGGGGGGGGGGCGTTTCGTGACGGGGCCCCGCGGGGGTCAGGCGGTCCCCCCCCCC
>NZ_JAEIMH010000003.1:142064-203031 GCF_016464295.1 Streptomyces sp. N35
GGGGAACGCGCCCCGCCCCCTCGTGGGGAGGGGGCGGGCCGCTTTTCGTACGGGACCTCGGCGGGCGTCAGTCGCCCTCCGCCGCCGTCCCGAGCAGTCCGCGGATATGCGTGGTCGCGTCGCGGAACTCCGCGCGCCCCATCGTCTCCGCGTAATCCCGCTCGGCCGGCAGGTCCACCTGGATGATCTCCTGGATGGTGCCGGGGCGCGGGCTCATCACCACCACCCGGTCCGCCAGGTACACGGCCTCCGCGATGGAGTGCGTGACGAGGAGCACCGTGGTGCCCGTCTCCCGCCAGATCCGGTGGAGTTCGACGTTCATCTGCTCACGGGTGAGCGCGTCGAGGGCACCGAACGGCTCGTCCATCAGGAGCACCGGCGGCCGGTGAAGCAGCGCACGGCACAGGGCCACACGCTGCTGCATGCCTCCGGAGAGCTCATGCGGCAGTGCGTCCTCGAAGCCTTCGAGGCCGGTCATCCGGATGAGTTCGTCCGCGCGGGCCCGCGCCTGCGCGGCCGGCAGCTTACGGATCTCCGCCTGCAACAGGATGTTCTTCAGCGCCGAGCGCCACTCGAGCAGAGCGGCCCGCTGGAAGACGTATCCGATGTCATGGCGGGGTCCGGCGACCCGCTCGCCCTGCAGCCGCACCTGGCCGGACGAGGACTTGAGCAGACCCGCGACCAGTTTGAGCAGCGTGGACTTGCCGCACCCCGACGGGCCGACGATGGCCACGAACTCGCCCGGTGTGACGTCGAGCGACACATCGGTGAGCGCGGTGACATCCCGCTTCTTGCTGCGGAAGCGGACGGCCACGTCCTCGATCCGTACGGCGGGTTCCGGTCCGCTGTCCGCCGTCTTGTCCTTGACGAGTTGGGTCATGTCCGCCCCGTCGGGCTGGTCGGTTTCCGACATCTGAGCTCCCGGCATGATCAGCTCTTCGGCGCCAGGTCCTGGGCCCAGTAATCGGCCACCGGCTTGGCGTTCTGGACCAGACCCGCGTCCTTGAAGACGTCGATGGTCGTCTGCCAGTCCTCCTCGGTGTTCGCGCCGGGAGCCTGGCCTTCGGTGGCGTCCGTGTGGAGCAGCGTGAGCGTGGTCTTGAACTGCTCGGTCAGGACCTCCTCGGGCGGCAGCTGCTCGGAGGCGCCGTCCATCGACTTCACCGCGTCGGCGGGCGCCTTCTCGGCGGCGGCCCAGGACTCGCTGACGGCCTTCGCCATACGCTTGGCCAGGTCGGTCTTGGCGAGGGTCTTCTGACCGGCGATCAGACCGTTGGAGTAGAAGTTCAGGCCGTGCTCCGAGAAGCGGAGGTACTCGACGTCCTTCTTCGCCTTGTTGGCCATGGTCGGACCCTGGTCGCTCGCGTAGCCGAGCAGGGCGTCCGTCTTCCCGGAGATCACCGCGGCGATCTTGCCCGCCGGGTCGGTGTTCTGGACGGTGACGTCCGATTCCTTCAGGTCGTTGGCCGCGAGGAAGGCCGGGAAGGTCTTCGACAGCGCGTCACCCGTCGTACCGGCGATGACCTTGCCCTTGAGGTCGGCGGGCGACTTGATGTTCTGGTCGGCGAAGAACTGCACGGAGGCCGGTGTGGTCTGCAGGAAGACACCGAGACTCTTGACGTTCACGCCCTGCTCGACACCGGCGAGCACCGCGGGGGTGTCGGCCCAGCCGAAGTCGGTCTGCCCGGCGGCGGTGGCCTGCACGGTCTTCTGGGAGCCCTGGCCGGCCTGGATGGTCAGGTCGATCCCGTTGTCCTCGAAGATCTTCTGCGCCTTGCCGTAGTAGAACGGCGCGTGCTCCCCGTACGGGTACCAATTGAGCGTCAGCGTCACCTTGTCCAGCTTCTTGCCGTCCTTGCTGGTCGTGGTGGAGGAGTCGTCCCCGCCGCAGGCCGTGGCGGCGACCAGGAGCAGCGGGACGAGGCCTATCAAGGTTCTGCGCGGGTGCATGGTGGCCTGCCCTTTCACGAGCGGATGTCGGGGTCACTTGCCTGAAGTGCGGGACGGGGCTTGCTGGTTGTGCCGGTCATACGTGGCGGGGGTCCGGATCCTTGTGGTGCGGGGGCCGGATCCTTGCGGTGGGGAGGTCCGGATCTTTGCGGTGCGGGGGCCGGATCCTTGCGGTGCGGGTTCGGGGGTCGCACGCCGGTCAGAACGCGGTCGTGACGCCGGACTCCCGGCGGCTCGCGTGCCAGGGGAGCAGCAGCTTCTCGGCGATCTCGACGATGACGAAGAGCACGACGCCGATCAGGGACATCACCAGGAGGCCCGCGAACAGCATCGGGGTGTCGAGGTTGCCGTTGGCCTGGAGGATCACATAGCCGAGACCCTCGTTGGCCCCGACGAACTCCCCGACCACGGCTCCGGTCACCGCCAGCGTGACGGCGACCTTGAGGCCGGAGAACAGGTGCGGCAGGGAGGCGGGGAAGCGGATCTTCACAAAGGTCTGCCAGGGGCTCGCGCCCATCGTCGAGGAGAGCTGGAGCATCTCCGGGTCGACGGCCTTGAGTCCGGTCACCATCGAGATCACCACGGGGAAGAACGCGATGAGGACCGCGATCACGATCTTCGGCGCCATGCCGAAGCCCAGCCACACCACGAACAGCGGCGCGATGGCGATCTTCGGTACGACCTGCGCGAAGAGCAGGATCGGGTAGAGCGTTTTCTCGACGGTCGAGGAGTAGACCATGATCACGGCGGCGAACACCCCGATGGCCACCGCCACGACGAAGCCGATCAGCGTCTCGTACGTGGTCACCCAGCTGTGCTGCCAGAGGTAGTCCGGCTTCTCGACGATCACCTCGAAGGTATTGCCGGGCGAGGGCACCAGATACGGCTCGACCAGCTCCAGGGCGGCGATCGCCCACCAGGCCACGAAGCAGGCGAGCAGCAGGGCCACGGGACGCCAGCTCTTCTCCGCGGCGTCGGCGAACCGCTCACGCGCGCTCGGGCTTTCACGTAGCGCGACACCCGCCGTCTTCACGGGTGCCGAGGACAGTGCGCTCTGACTCACGAGGAACTCCCCTGAGGGTGACTGCAGTTGACGGAGAGCTGGTTGCTCGGGATGGTGCTCGGACTTTCGTCCGACCTTTCGTCGGTCCCTGCGCCCCTTCTTCGGTTGGGCCGCGCTCGGGCTCTGATCGGAAACGCTTTCAGAAAGCGCTTTCTGGTACGCTCCCGGTCACGCTAATGACCGCCCGAGTGCACGGTCAATAGGTCGTGCACAGGTTTCCGCGCCGCCGGCCCCGCCCACCGCGGGGCCGAGGGGCCCTACGTCCGCAACTCCCCTATCGAGAGGCCTGTGTTGGACATGGAACCGACCGGAGCAAGCTCTCAGCCGGCCGCACTCGCTTCGCTGGTCATCGACCGTGTGGAGACCTTCGCGGTGGCGCTGCCCACGCACCGCTCGTTCGGTGTCTCGGGCGGCGCGGTGGCCGTCGCCGGCCTGCCGAGCATCCGCGTCCTGGTGAAGGTGAGCGCCGACGGGGTGCACGGCTGGGGCGAGGCGACCCCGATCCCCGCCTGGACGTACGAGACGTCCGAGTCCATCGTGACGACCATCGACCGCTATCTCGCCCCCGCCATCACCGGCCGCCCCGCCTGGGACCTCGACGGAGTCGACCGCGCCTTCGACCGCGCGGTGAACCGAGGTTTCAGCATCGGCGCCCCGCTCGCCAAGTCGGCGGTGGACGTGGCCCTGCACGATCTGCTCGGCCGTGCGGCCGGGGTGCCGTTGGGTGTGCTGTGGGGTCAACGGCGGGTGGAATCACTGCGGTTGGGCTGGATCGTGTCGGGCCAGACGCCGTCGCAGGTGGGCGAGAGCGTCGCCGAGGGGCTCGCGCTCGGCTACCAGGCCTTCAAGGTCAAGATCGGGCTGCACGACGAGGAGACCGACCTCGCGGTGGTCGCCGCCGTACGCGAGCACGCGCCGGCGGCGCCCCTGTGGGTGGACGCCAACCAGGCGTACTCCGTGCACAGCGCCCTGCGAGTCGCCCGCCGCCTGGACGAGTTGGGCGTCACCGCCTTCGAACAGCCGCTGCCTGCCAACGATGTGGCCGGACTGCGCCGGCTGCGCGACAGCTCTCCGCTGCCGGTCGCCCTGGACGAGTCCCTGCGCCACCCCTCGGACCTGGCGACCTTCGTACGTCTCGAGGCCGTGGACGTGGCCATCGCCAAGGTGCAGCGCAGCGGCGGACTCACCCTGTCGCGGCGGTTGTGCCAGCTGGCCGAGGACAGCGGGGTGCGGCTGATGGGCTCGGGCCTCACCGACTCCGACCTCGGGCTCGCCGCCTCGATCCACCTGTTCGCGGCCCATGGGATCGACACACCCGTGGACCTCAACGGCCGCCAGTTCATCGGCTCCCCGTACGCGGGACCGACCGTGACGGTCGAGAAGGGCGTGGCCCATGTACCCACGGGTCCGGGGCTCGGGGTGGAGGTGGACGAGGACGTGGTGCGGGAGTTGGCGGTGGATGTGCTGGCCTAGCGCCTGACTCACAGGGGGCGAACCCCAGACGTGGAGGCCGTCCTGCCGGCCGGGGCCGGCAGGCAGGACGGCCCGGCATGCGCGGCGGGCCGACAGGCCGACAGGCCGGCAGGCCGGTCCTTGCGCTGGGCCGGCGCCGCCTATCTCGTCTGGTTGGGCGCCTGAACTGGGCGCCACGCCCCGACCGACCACCTCGCCCGCCAGGACACACACAAAGCGCGCCCCCTTCACGCCCCCTCGCGCATCCACACGCCCAGCCCGCCGCCTCCGTACCCACGTGTAGCCGAACCGTTCCTGCACCACACCCCTTCCGGACAGCGAACACCTGTTCGCGCTCGGCGGGGCACCTGGGGCGGGCGAGTCCGGAAAAGATCCGCGCAACGGGTGTGCCTCCGACCCGAAACCCCGGCACTCCGGACCTACCCCGGCACTCCCGTATCCCCGTCTCAGGATGCGGAACGGGGATGGCTCATTCCGTGAGTCCAATTCCGGACCGGACAAGGGCGACTGTGTCCGAATTCTGTCGCCCACGATGGACACTCTGAGCGTTCCAGGCCGATCCGACGACCCGGTCTGCCATATGCCGCAGAAACTGTTGCCCGAGGCATGTGGCAGCCGGATGGCCGAGGGGAATGCCTCGGGCGTGGACCGGATGGACTCACCGCACCCGACGCCGACCCGGCGTATGTCAACTGTCCGCTTTTGCGCCAAAGTTGCGAGACGATCTTGTGGTTGCCTCAAGCTTCAACAAGATGGTGTGGTGGCCTGTTCGGGACGGGACCACTTCGAAGAAAACTCCTGCTCGAACAACCCTGCGAGCAGGCTTTTCACGGAGGAAGGCTCGCGATGGACACCATGGGAACCATGGACAGCTACTTCACCAGCCGACGGCACCATCAACTCCGCGAAGAGGTCAGGAGTTTCGCCGAACGGGAGGTCCTTCCGCGGGTCCCGGCGATGGAGGAGTCGCGTTCCACCGCCCATGGCATATCGCGGCTGATCGCACGGCAGGGCTGGCTGGGGGCGACCATCCCCGAGGAGTACGGCGGGATGGGCGCGGGGCACCTCGCCAAGACCCTCATCATCGAGGAGCTGTCACGGGTCAGCGGAGCGATGGGCGCGATGGTGCAGGCCTCCCAGCTGGGCGTCGCCAAGATCGTGCACTTCGGCAACGACGACCAGAAGAAGACCTGGCTCCCGGCAGTGGCCGCCGGCCACTGCCTGCCCACGATCGCGGTCACCGAGCACGAATCGGGCGGCCACGTCCTCGGAATGGCCGCGAGCGCCGTACGGGACGGCGAGGACTATGTGCTCAACGGCCGCAAGGTGTACGTGGGCAACAGCCACGTCGGCGATCTGCACGGCGTCATCGTCCGCACCGGGCCGGGCTCCAAGGGGCTCACCGCGTTCCTGGTGGAGTCGGACCGTCCGGGCTTCTCCCTGGGCGAGCAGCAGCCGGCGATGGGGCTGCACGGTTTCAGCTTCGGCGAGCTGATCTTCGACAACTGCCGTGTCCCGGCCGCCAATCGGCTCGGCGCCGAGGGCGAGGGCCTTTCCGTCGCGTACTCCTCGAGCGTCCTGTACGGCCGGGCGAACCTCACGGCCGTGTCGCTCGGGATCCATCAGGCGCTGGTGGAGGAGACGACCCGCTTCTGCGCGGAGCGCGAGCGCTACGGCAAGCCGCTGCACGCGCTCTCCAACGTCAAGATCAAGCTGGGTCAGATGCAGTCCCGGCTGATGACCGCACGGCTCGCCGCCTATCACGCGGTGCATCTGCTCGACCAAGGCGCGGACTGCGATGCGGAGTTGATGAACGCCAAGGTCGTCAATGTCGAATCGGCCCTGGACTCGGCGCGCAACGCGATGGAGATCCATGCCGCCGCCGGCCTCTTCACCAACCGGCCCATCGAGCGCTTCCTGCGGGACGCGCACCACATCTTCGCGCCTGCGGGCACCTCGGACGTCCAGCTGCTCAGGCTGGCCGAGGTGGCGCTGGGCACGGCGAAGGGCAGCTGGTCGGAGCGGCTCAGTGAGCTCGTACGCAATCAGCCGCCGAGCCCGGATCAGGACCTGGACTGGGCGGACGGGAACTGGGGTCAGGTCCCGCCCCAGCGCACGCACTGTGCCGGCAAGGTATGAACTCCCTTGCCGTGAACGGAACCTGCGCCCCCGGGCGGTTCGTCTGACCGCACCGTGATCAGATGCGCCCCTCCTCCCGGCGGTGGATCTGCTCGATCAGCTCGGCGGCCAGGGACTTGATCGTCTCGAGCCCCGCCCTCCCCCAGGGGCGCGGCTCGGTGTCGACCACGCAGATGGTGCCGAGCGCCATGCCCGTACGGTCGATCAGCGGCGCGCCCAGGTAGGAGCGGATGCCGATCTCGTCGACCACCGGATTGCCCGCGAAGCGCGGGTAGTCGCAGACGTCCTCCAGGACCAGGGCCTTGCGGCGGACCACCACATGCGGGCAGTAGCCGTGGTCGCGGGCCATATAGCGGCTGACCCCCGCGCTGGCGGCGGCGGCGCCGAGTTCGGAACCGGAGTGCGTGCCGGTCGGGGTGTGCAGACCGGCGAAGAACTGCCGGTTCTCGTCGATGAAGTTGACCATCGAGAACGGCGCCCCGGTGACCTCGGCGAGACGGTCCGCGAAGGCGTCGAAGGCCGGGTCCGCGTGTTCGCCGAGGCCGAGCTGGCGCAGGCGCTGCACCCGGCTCGGCGCCTCCTTGTCGATGGGCGTGAGCAGGAGATGCCCGGTCGGGTCGTACGTCATGTCGTTGCTCCAAAGCTCGGGGCCGGAGTGCTCTTGGTGAGCAGATGCTGGACGAGGGTCACCAGGGTCTGGATGCCGGAGGAGGAGATTCTGGCGTCGCACAGGACCACCGGGACCTCGGGCCGCAGATCTATGGCGGAGCGCACTTCTTCGGGCTCGTAACGGAAGGCGCCGTCGAACTCGTTGACCGCGACGACGAAGCCGATCCCGCGGCGTTCGAAGAAGTCGACGGCGGCGAAGCAGTCCTCGAGGCGCCGGGTGTCGGCCAGGACGACCGCCCCGAGCGCGCCCTCGGACAACTCGTCCCACATGAACCAGAACCGCTCCTGGCCCGGGGTGCCGAAGAGATAGAGCACATTGCGGGAATCGAGCGTGATCCGGCCGAAGTCCATGGCGACCGTCGTGGTGGTCTTGTGCTCGACGCCGTCGAGCCGGTCGGTACCGACGCTCACCGTGGTGAGCAGCTCCTCGGTGCTCAGCGGTTCGATCTCGCTGACCGCGCCCACGAACGTCGTCTTGCCGACCCCGAAGCCTCCCGCGACAAGGATTTTGAGCGCGGTGGGGAAGGGGTCCTGGGCGAAGGCATCAGAGCCGTCGTCGTAGGCCATCGAGCACTGCCTCCAATAGCGACCGGTCGGTGGGGTTGTGCGTGCGGAACGACGGGGCCTTCGCGGTGAGCGCCCCGCAGTCGACGAGATCCGACAGCACCACCTTGGTGACCACTGCGGGGAGCCGTAAGTGCGCGGCCACCTCCGCCACCGAGGTGGGGCGGGACCCGATCAGACCGAGCGCGTCGGTGTGTTCGGGTCCCATCTGACCGGCCGGCAGGGCGCCGGTGGTCATCACCATCGAGAGAAGATCCAGGGCAGCGGTCGGCCGGGTGCGCCCATTGCTCACCGTGTAGGGGCGCACCAGTCGGCCGGCCGCGTCGTCGAGCCACGGCCCGTCCTGCGGGGCCGCCATGTTCAGAGCCTCGGACCGGACTCGGCGGCCTGCCGCGCAGGTGTCACCAAGTAGGGCCGCACACTCTTCACCAGCATCGCCATCTCGTAACCGAGAACCGCGGCGTCGGCGTCCCGCCCGGCGAGCACCGCCAGACAGGTACCGGAGCCTGCGGTGGAGACGAACAGCAGGGTGGAGTCCAGCTCGACGACGACCTGGCGCACCTCACCTCCGTCACCGAAGCGCGCGCCGGCGCTGCGGCCCAGGGAGTAGAGGCCGGAGGCCAGCGCGGCCATGTGGTCGGCGCTGTCGGTGTCGAGTCCGTGGACGGACTTGACCAGTCCGTCGGAGGAGAGGAGCACGGCGCTGCGGGTGTGCGGCACCCGCTGCACCAGGCCGCTCAACAGCCAGTCGAGATCGGAGACATGGCCGTTCGGCACATCGCTCGCCATGGTGGATCGACTCCTTGGGGTACGAGGGTCCTGCGGCGGATTCGAGGGGGTCGCGGGGTACGCGGGGATCCTGGGGGGCGCGGGTAATCGGGTCATCCGGTCGGGTCACTCCCCCGGCTGCGGAGGGACTGTTCGCGGTCCTGGGTGGGGTCCTGCGAAGGATCCGCCGCCTCGGCGAGCCCGATGCCCCGCTGGAACGCGGCCATCAGACCCGGGTCATGGCCGACCACATGCCCGTTGTCGGGGCGGGCGGGCGGCTCTTCGCGCAGCTGGGGGGCGATGTGCTCCTGGGCGCGGCGCTTGGGCAGCTGCGGGCGGCCCATGGTGCCGCGCACCGCGCTGTGCACGGGCGCGGGTGAACTGTGGTGCTCGGTGGCGGCGGCGCGGTCCTCGGGCCGGATGCCGGGGACGGCTTCGGACGGGGTGGCCCGCTCCTCGTGGGTGGCACGCACGGGGAGCGGCGAACCACCGTTCAGGCGGCTGCCGTTGCCCGTCACGGGGAGTCCGGCGGTGGCGGGCTGGTACGGGGTGTCGTCGCGCTGCGGCTGTTCGGGTACGTGGCCCAGCGACGGGGCCGGTGCGGTGTGCGAGGCGAGCGCGGGAGTTTCGCCGGTCCGGCTCATGGGCTGAGGAACCGGCTGGGGCAGCGGCTGCGGTGCGGGCCGTGCGGTGGATCCGGTGTGCTGTGCGGTGGATCCCGTGTGCTGCGCGCTGGTGAGCTGGGCGGGCTCGCCGGCTCCGGTGCTCTGCACGCGCGGCTGCTCGGCGGTCTGCCCTGACTGCTGCGGTGACTGTTCGGAGCCGAGCAGACCCTGCGGCAGCACGATGACGGCCTGGATGCCGCCGTAGATGTTCGACTGCAGCCGTACGGCGACACCGTGCCGCCGGGCGAGGGCGGAGACCACGAACAGGCCGATCCGGCCGTCGGAGAGCAGACTGGCGACGTTGACCTGGTCGGGGTCGGAGAGCAGGGTGTTCATCTTGTTCTGCTCGGTGACCGGCATGCCGAGGCCGCGGTCCTCCACCTCGACCGCGAGGCCGGCGGTGACATGGCTGGCGCGCAGCAGCACCTGGGTGTGCGGGGCGGAGAACACCGTGGCGTTCTCGACGAGTTCGGCGAGCAGGTGGATGACGTCGGCGACGGCGTGACCGCGCAGGGTGCCGTCGATCGGGGGCACCAGCTTGACGCGCGAGTACTGCTCGACTTCCGCGATAGCGGAGCGCAGCACCTCGGTCATGGTGACCGGGTTGGACCACTGGCGCCGGGAGATGGCGCCGCCGAGCACCGCGAGGTTCTCCGCGTGCCGGCGGATACGGGTGGCGAGGTGGTCGACGTGGAAGAGGCCCTTGAGCAGCTCGGGGTCCTCGACCTCGTTCTCCAGCTCGTCGAGGAGCTGGATCTCGCGGTGCACCAGGGACTGCAGACGCCTGGCGAGGTTGACGAAGACCTCGACCTTCTGTTCGCTGCCTGCGTGGCTGGAGAGCTGGGAGGCCTGGACGACGGAGGCGATGGCCATGTCGTGGGCGCGGCCCAACTCCTCGGCCAGCTGCTCGAATTCGTCGGGGTCCTGGCTGGGGCGTCCGGGCGCCTTGCGCGGCGGCGGCCCTTCGCCGCGCCGCAGTCGCTCCACCAGCTGACGGAGATCGGCCTGGCCGCGTGCGCTGGTCTTGCGCAGGGAGATCAGCCGGTCCCGTGCGGTCCTGGCCGAACGCTCGGCGGCGATGGCCGCCGCGGCGATGCCGGCCAGGGCGACTAAGCCGGCACCGGCGAGCACGACCCAGAGCTCCATGTCGGGGCTGGCCTCGGTCGAGCGCAGGGTGAACAGGACGGCGGCCGCGCCGCACAGGGACACCGCGACGGCGGGCAGCACCGCGATGCGCAGCATCTGTCGGCGTATATGCGTCTCGGGCATACCGGATCGCGCGGTCCGGTCGGCGCGGCTCGGCTGCCTGCCGTGTCGCCCGCCCTCACGGCGATCTGCGCGTGCGGCCGGTTCGCGGAGATTCGACATCAGCGTCCTCGGGTGGAATTCGCTCGGGTTCGGTGCGAGGTGTGGAGCGGAGGGTCGTACGAATGGCGTGGGGTCCGCAGCCGTGTCCGGCCGGCGGACCTGTGCGATGTGGCAGCACCGCACACCGGTCCGTCCGGACGCTGGCTTGCGTCCGGTGCGTAGATCGGCGGACACACACGGTAGTCGTGAACGCATCCTGTGCGCGGGCCAGTTGGCAAAGTCGAGCGAAGCTCGCCGAGCTCTGCTATATGCGTTCGGACTGGTGAACGAAGGTGCAACCAGGGTCTTCGCCCACGTATCCGGAACCTCACGCGCCACACCCTCTCATCCCCCGGTGAACTCCCCCCAGGCGACCTCCCCTTGACCGTCGTAGCGGCGTCCGTCGCGTGCGGTGACCGCCAGGGCGCCGCTCCCGCGCAGCCGTCCGGAACCGTCCGGCCGCACGGTGAGGAAGCGGCTGGAGAAGTGCGCGCCGCCGCCCACCGCGAGCCGTCCGTCCCGGGTGGGTTCGACGCCGAGCAGGCGGAGATAGGCGAGGAGCGGCTGGGCGTGGCTGTGCTGGTTGGCCACCGGCCACGCCTGCATCGCGACGCCGAGACCGGGCAGCACCCAGGTCTGGCCCGGGCGTTCGGACTCGGGCGGCAGATAGGCGTCGGGGCCGGACAGCGTGCCCTCCCACAGGCCGGGGTACGCCTCGGTGTGCGCGGAGAGGGACATCCGCCGCCATTCGTCCCAGGCGAGCCCGGGGTCGATCCGTGCCGCGGCCCAGATGAGCGTGGCGTTGATCGCGTACCAGTGGCCGCCCATGCCGTCGGCCTTCGGCGGCCAGTGGAGGCGCGCCCCGAGCGGTGCGTCCTTCCGCAGCAACTCGTCGATGGTGAAAAGGAGTTGACGCGCCTGCTCGTCGGTCGCGGCGCCGCACAGGATCGCCCAGGGCTGCCCTTCGAGCCACAAGGAGTCCTCGCCCACCTGTGCGCCGCCGGGTCCGAGCGCGCGCCGGAACCAGCGCCCGTTCCACTCCCCCGCCACGCGCACGCGCAACTCTTCGCCGTAGGCCCGCGCCTCGGCCGCGGTCGCCTGGTCCCCGAGCCGCTGCGCGAGTCCGGCGTAGACGGGCAGCACCCATGCGGCCATGGCCGAGTTGAGTACGGATTCACCGTGGTCGATCATCGTCTGCCGGTCGATGCCGGCCTCGTCGAGCGCGAGGTCGTTCCAGTCGGCGTTGAGGATGCGCACATGGCCGTGTTCGCCGGTCCCGACGATGTCCTTGAACCAGCGGAACTGCCGCCGCAGATGCTCCCGCAGCGGCACCTGCTCCGCCTTGTGCACGGGGTGGAACGGCGCGGGTTGCGCGAACGCGGCCAGGTCCCCGGTCGCCGCCGCGTATTCGGCGGCCAGCCACAGCGTCCACAGGTTCTGGTCGGAGGGCTGGAAGAGATCGGTGCGGGGCTGCTTCACGTTGTCGAGCGCGTACGGGAGTTCGCCTTCGGGGCTCGCCCAGGCGCAGGTGTTCCGCAGGACCGACAGGGCGAGATCGGGCTCGGTGTGGACGAGCGGGAGCGCGTGCTGGAGCGGGTCGCGTGCGGCGCCGTTGAAACCGTGACGGTACGAGTAGGCCGAGCCCTGGTCGAGGGTGTGCCCGCCGAGAACGCCGTCCGCACAGGCTCCGCCCGTCAGCAGGGCCGCATGCCAGGGGATCTCACGGGCGGCCTGCGGGGCCTGGACCGCGGCGGCTTCGGGGAGGCGGCGGCGCAGGAGGCCGAGGTCGGCGGACGGGGGCTGGGACTGGGACTGGGACTGGGACTGGGACTGGGACTGGGACAGTAACGGCGCGCTGTGGGCACGGGACGCGGCTCCGCGATCGCTGGACGCGGCACTTCGGTCACCGGACGCGACGGCGAGCCCGAACCGGAAGTGCACCGACTCCCGCTGCCCCGCCCCGAGTTCGAGCGGCACCTCCACCCGGAGCAGCCCCTGCGACCCCTCGGCCACGACGCCGGGCCCTTCGAGCCTCAGCGGCTCGCCGCCTTCGTACACGGGCCTCTGGGTACGCGCACCGATCTCCAGGTACTCGAGGACCCGCTGCCGTACGTCCCACTCCTCGCTCAGCGTCCAACGCACGCTCTCGGCACGGCGGTTGATGACAACGACCTGGATCTGGACGAACGGCTCCTCGCCCTCGGGCACCGTCACGGTCCGTCGCAGGGCCAGGTCCCCGGACTCGGTGCCGACGCGCAGATACGTGGGTCCGAACACGATCCGCGGATCACACCCCTCCGTGCGCGCCGACGTCAGGAGCACCGCCTCCCCGTCGTACACCTGGCTCACTCCCGTGCCCTGCGGTTCGGGTTCGGTGAGCCAGCGCAGATCCTTGTGCTCGTCCCAGAGGCCGCACCGGCCGTCCGTATCGGCCACGAGGGTGAGCCTGCGGTTGCCGAGGTGCACCCAGCGGCGGCGGGTCGGCGGGTCGATGACGCGGTTCCAGGCGGGTGGTGGCGGTCCGGTGCGCAGGGCGAACGCGGGCAGTCCCGAGTCGTCGATCCAGCGTCCGTATCCGCTCATGGCATCCCTTCGCCGCCCGATCGGTCCGTCGGGCGCATCGTGCCACACTGATCGCATGAGCAAGCCGACGACCGTGGACGAGTACCTGGAAGACTTCGCAGGTCCTGGCCGTGAGCTCCTCGATCAGGTGTGCGCGTTGGCCCGTGCGGCCGTGCCGGACGCGACCGGGGCGATCAAGTGGGGCCATCCCGCCTGGGTCCACCCCTCGGGGACGATCCTGTTCATGCTGAGCGGCCACAAGCAGCATGCGAACGTGGTCTTCACGCCCAGCACCCGGGAAGCCTTCGACGCGGAGCTCACCCCGTTCGAGACGGGCAAGGGCTCGGTCAAGCTCGCGTACGGGGAGCCGGTGCCGGCCGAGTTGCTGGGCCGGATGATGGCGTACCGGGTGCGTGAGCACGAGGTGGACGGCGTCAAGTGGATGTGACCGTGCCCTAGCGGTGCTTGAACCACTGCATGGCCGGCAGCGGGCGGTCCCCGTATCCGAACAGCGCCTGGTTCTCCCAGGCGTTCCCGGTGGACGGATCGGCCGGATCCCAGCCGTTGCCCGCGACCGCCGTCCAGGTGGCGTCCCACCAGAAGACGCCGAGTCCGCGGCCTCCGGGTACGGCCTCGACGACATTGAGCACATCACGGAACCAGGCGGACTGCCCCGCCTCGGTCGCCGGATACCCGGGGACCAGTTCGTCGCTCCGGTCGATCACGTTCTCCCAGCCGTCATCGCTGTCGAGCCGGAAGGGGTACGCGGTCTCGGCGACGTACAGCGGCTTCTTGTACCGGGACGCCAGGTCGTCGAGGTTGGCCTGCAGATCGGACAGGTCGCCGTGCCAGTAGCCGTAGAAGGACAGGCCGATGACGTCGAAGGGCACGCCCTGGGCGACGGCGTTGTCGAACCACCAGCGGTAGAGCGCGTTGTCGCCGCCGTGCGCGAGGTGCAGCGCGACGAGCGTGGTCGGCGAGACGGCTTTCGCGGCCTGCGCACCTGACGTCAAAAGGCCTGCCGTCTGGGACCAGTTGGACGTGTTGCCCTCCGGCCAGAGCAGCCCGGTGTTGATCTCGTTGCCGATCTGCACCATGTCGGCGGTGGTGCCCTGCGCCTTGAGGGCGTTGAGGACGTCGTACGTGTGCTGGTACACGTCGTCGCGGAGCCGGCTGTACGAGTGGCCGGCCCAGGCGGCCGGCGGGGACTGCACCCCGGGGTCGGCCCAGGTGTCGGAGTAATGGAAGTCGACAAGGAGCTTCATGCCCTGGGCCTTGACGCGCTTGGCCTGGGTGAGGACACGGGCCTTGTTGTTGTAGCCGTCCGCCGGGTTCAGCCAGACGCGCAGGCGCGCGTAGTTCATGCCTGCGGACTTCAGGGTGGCGAGCGCGTCGGTCGCCGTGCCCGCGCCGTTGCGGTAGACGCCCGCATAGTCCTCGTTCTTCTTGAGGGAGGAGATGTCGGCGCCCTTCACCGGCACGGCGGTGGAGCCGGGCGTCAAGGCGAAGTCGTCGAAGTTCGCCCACTGGCCCGCGGCAGCGTCCGAGGTGAGGCTGACGGTGCAGGCGCCGCCGGTGACCTTGACCGAGGTGACCAGGCGTATCCACGCGCCGTTCGGCGTCGGCGGCAGATCGGTGCGCTGCTCGGAACTCCCGCAGTTCTTCAGGGAGATGTACGCGGAGTTCTGCCCGCCGCTGGAGCGGACCCAGCCGCTGAGCGTGTGGTTCCCGTCGGCGAGGCCGGTGAGGTACTGGTACGTCTCGACCTTGTACGCGGAGGCGGAGTAGTGGCTGAGGCGGTGGCTGCCGCCGTGTCCGCCGGCCTCGGAGAACGAGGCGGCGGTCGTGCCGTACTCGGACCAGCCGCTCGGTGCCGCGCTGCCGGCACCGTCGGCTTCGAAGCCGGTGTTGGCGAGGGTGCTCGCGGCCTGGGCGGGTGAGGCGGGCAGGGTGGACAGGGCAGCCAGGGCGAGAGCGGCAGCGAGGGTCCAAGTGGTGCGTCTGAGGGGGAACTTCATCGTCGTCCCTTCGACATGGGGGGGGTGGAAGAACCAGCCCCCGCGGCACGCCCCAACGCGATCCCGGCCGGGGGTGGGGGGGCCGGGGGGGGGGGCCCGTGCCGGGGCTCGGCGCCGGCGATCAGGCGCATCCGGCAGCGGCCCGTACCGGGGGTACGCACCGGCGATCAGACGCATCCGGCAGCGGGGCGACGAGGGCGCAGGGCGGCTGGGGCCCATCCACCCATCCACAAGACAGGCGTTAGCCGTCGAGGCGTACGACCCGCACCGCACCCGCGGGCACGGTGAGCCGTCCCGAGGCGCGGTCGACCGTGAGCAGTTCCGTGCCCGCGTCCGGCAGCGGGATCTTGACGTCCGCACCGGTGTGGTTGATCGCGAACAGGTACTCTCCGGCGGCCCCGCTGCGGCGTACCACCTCGACGTCGCGCGGGAGTTCGTCGCGCGGCTCGATCCCGGCGTCCGCGCAGGCGGGGGCGAGGATCGCGGCCAGGGCTTCGGCATCCAGACGGGTGGACACGTACCAGGCGGTGCCTTCGCCGAGGCGGTGGCGGGTGACGGCCGGGCGGCCCGCGGCGAGTCCGTCCGTATACGACCAGACGGTCTCGGCGCCGCGCTCGACCACGAACTCGGTCCACACGTCACCGGTGAGTGCGGCGCCGTCCGGTCCGGCGAGCGTGACCTGCTGCCCCTTCAGGAGCGGCGAATGCTCCTCGACCGTGAGGCCGAGTACATCGCGCAGAACACCCGGGTAGGGACCGGGGTGGACGCCGTCGGACTCGTCGACGATGCCGGAGAAGTACGAGACGACCAGCGTGCCGCCACCCTCCACGTACGCGCGGAGGTTGCGCCCGGCCGCCTCGGTGGCGAGATAGAGCGCGGGCACGACGACAAGGGGATAGGCCGACAAGTCGGCTTCCGGGTGGGCGAAGTCGACCGTCAGGTGCTGGTCGTAGAGCGCCTCGTAGAAGGTGTCGGCGCGTTCGCGTGCGTCGTGGTCCTCGCTGGGGCGCCACTCCAGGGACTGCGCCCACCAGGAGTGCCAGTCCCACAGGACCGCCACGTCGGCGACGGTACGGGTGCCGCGGATCTCCGCCAACGCACCGACGTCCGCGCCCAGTTCGACGACCTCGCGCCAGACCCGCGAATCGGTGCCGGCGTGCGTCAGCATCGCCGAATGGAACTTCTCGGCGCCGCGCCGCGACTGGCGCCACTGGAAGAACATCGCGCCCTCGGAGCCGCGCGCCACATGCGAGAGCGAGTTGCGCGCCATCTCACCCGGGGCCTTCGCGGGGTTACGGGGCTGCCAGTTGACGCCGCTGGTGGCGTGCTCCAGAAGCAGCCAGGGCGCACCGCCCGCGACGGAACGGGTGAGGTCGGCGGCCATGGCGAGGTTGACGTGGGTGCGCCGGCCGTCGGTGATCAGGTAATGGTCGTTGGTGACCAGGTCGACCTCGCGGCCCCAGGCCCAGTAGTCGAGGGAGTCGCACTGACTGAGCGCGGTCATGAAGTTGGTGGTCACGGGCACACCCGGGGACAGCCGGTGCAGGATGTCCCGCTCGGTACGGAAGTTCTCGCGCATCATCGCGTCGGCGAAGCGCCGGTAGTCGAGCGCCTGGGCGGGGTTGCCCACGGTGGGTGTGGTGCGCGGCGGGTTGATCTCGTCGAAGCTCCCGTAACGCTGACTCCAAAAGGCCGTCCCCCAGGCCTCGTTGACGGCTTCGAGCGAGCCATGCCGCTCGCGCAGCCACAGCCGGAAGGCGGCCGCGCAGGTGTCGCAGTAGCAGGCGGAGACCGGGACGCCGTACTCGTTGTGGACGTGCCAAAGGGCGAGCGCGGGGTGGTCGGCGTAGCGGGTGGCGAGCGCGGTCGCGATACGGGAGATGGCCTCGCGGTACGCCGGACTGCTGTGGCAGATCGCGCCGCGTGAGCCGAACGCGTAGCGCACTCCGTCGGCCGTGACCGGCAGCGCTTCGGGGTGGGCGCGGTAGAACCAGGCGGGCGGCGCCATGGTGGGCGTGCCCAGGTCCACGCGGATGCCGCTGTCGTGCAGCAGATCCAGGACGCGGTCGAGCCAGCCGAACTCATAGGCGCCTTCGGCGGGTTCGAGCAGCGCCCACGAGAAGATCCCGACGCTCACCATCGTGACGCCGGCCTCGCGCATCAGACCGACGTCCTCGGCCCAGACGCTTTCCGGCCACTGCTCGGGGTTGTAGTCACCGCCGAAGGCCAGGCGCGTCAGGTCTACGGGAGCCGCATCCGGCTCGCCTGCGCGGGTGGTGTCCGCCATGAATCTTCTCCCGGGCTTCGATCTACTGGGAACGTGCACACATTGGCTCAGCCAGCGTGCCCGCACACAATTGCAGCCTCGCAGACCATTGACAAGTGTCCTAGGTGTTTCTCTACTGTGAACGCTCACAGAGACATGGTGAGCCCCGGAAGCACGACCGGTGGCTCGAGGCCACCCTCCGTCCGCACTGCCGATCGGCACGTTCCGCCCACGCCAACGCGTGGCCGGAAGCCGACAGAACGGGCCGGATTCAGGCCGTCATTCAGGTCAGGGAGAAGAGATCCATGCCGAACACCCCTCACGGGCGTCTGCTCCGCTGGAGCGCCACCGCCGTTTCGGTCGCCCTCGGCGCGACCGCCCTCACCGCCTGCGGCTCGTCCGACGGCGACGACAGCGGGACCGCCTCGGGCCCCGCCTCGCTCACGTACTGGACGTGGACGCCCGGCATGGACAAGGTCGTGGACCTCTGGAACGAGGGGCCGGGCAAGAAGCAGCAGATCAAGGTCACGGTGAAGAAGCAGGCGTCCGGCGACACGCTGGTCACCAAGATCCTCACGGCGCACAAGGCGGGCAAGGCACCGGACCTGGTGCAGGCCGAGTACCAGGCGCTGCCCACTCTCGGCAGCAATGACGCGCTCGCGGACATATCCGGCGAAGTCGACGGTATCAAGGGCAAGTTCGCGGACGGCGTCTGGCAGCAGACCACGCTCGGCTCGGACGCGGTGTACGCGGTGCCGCAGGACTCCGGGCCGATGATGTTCTACTACCGCGAGGACCTCTTCAAGCAGTACGGCCTCGAGGTCCCGGCCACCTGGGACGAGTTCGCCGAGACCGCCCGCGCCCTGAAGAAGAAGGCGCCGGACAAGGCACTCACCACGTTCTCCGCCAATGACTCGGGCCTCTTCGCGGGCCTCGCCCAGCAGGCCGGCGCCAAGTGGTGGACCACCGAGGGCGAGAAGTGGAAGGTCGGTATCGACGACGCGGCGACCCGTAAGGTCGCCGACTTCTGGGGCGGTCTCGTCGAGGAAGGCGCGATCGACAACCAGCCGATGTACACCCCGGCCTGGAACAAGGCGCTCAACACCGGCAAGCAGATCGCCTGGGTCAGCGCCGTATGGGCGCCGGGCACCCTGACCACCGCCGCGCCCGACACCAAGGAGAAGTGGGCGATGGCCCCGCTCCCCCAGTGGAACAAGGGTGAGCAGTCCACCGGCAGCTGGGGCGGCTCGTCCACCGCGGTGACCACCGACTCCAAGCATCAGGCGTCCGCGGCGAAGTTCGCCGCGTGGCTGAACACCGACCCGAAGGCCCTGGCCGCACTCGCCAAGGAGGGCGGCATCTACCCGGCCGCCACCACCGCGCAGACCTCGGACGCGTTCGCCCAGCCGCCGGCGTTCTTCGCCAACCAGCCCGACTTCTACACCCGCGCCGCCGACATCGCGAAGACCACCGCGCCCTCCGCCTGGGGTCCGAACGTCAACGTCGCGTACACCTCCTTCAAGGACGCCTTCGCCAAGGCCGCCAAGGACAGGTCGGACTTCGCCGCCGCGCTGAGCACGATGCAGGACGCCACGGTCACCGACCTCGAGAAGCAGGGCTTCGAGGTCGCCGAGTGACACGCGCACGCCGGAGGCCGTACGGGGTGAAGGGCGCCCCGTACGCCTTCCTCCTGCCGGCCGTCGTCCTCTTCGCCCTGTTCTTCGCGCTCCCCATCGGGTACGCGGTCTGGCTGTCGCTGCACAGGATCGAGGTCAAGGGCCTCGGCCTCGGCAGCGGTGCCCGCGAGGAGGTGTGGGCGGGCCTGTCCCACTACGCCGACACCCTCACCGACTCCGAACTCCTCGACGGCGCCCTGCGCGTGCTCGGCTACGGCCTGATCGTCATTCCCGTGATGCTCGGCCTCGCGCTGCTCTTCGCGCTGATGCTGGACAGCGAACGGGTCCGGTTCACCCCGGTCACCCGGCTCGCGATCTTCCTGCCGTATGCGATCCCGGGGGTGGTGGCCGCGCTCCTGTGGGGCTTCCTCTATCTCCCGGACGTCAGCCCGCTCCACTACCTCCTCGACAGGGCGGGTCTGCCGCAGCCGGATCTCCTGGACGGCGGTCCGCTGTACATCGCGCTGTCGAACATCGCGGTCTGGGGCGGCACCGGCTTCAACATGATCGTGATCTACACCTCGCTCAAGGCGATCCCCGTCGAGGTGTACGAGGCGGCCAAGCTGGACGGCTGCAGCCCTCTGCAGATCGCCCTGAAGATCAAGATCCCGATGGTGGCGCCCTCGCTGGTGCTCACCTTCTTCTTCTCGATCATCGCGACGCTCCAGGTGTTCAGCGAACCCACCACGCTGCGCCCCCTCACCAACTCCCTGTCCACCACCTGGAGTCCGCTGATGAAGGTCTACCAGGACGCCTTCGGCAAGGGCGACATCCACGCGGCGGCCGCGACCGCCGTCGTGATCGCCCTGGTCACCCTGGTCCTGTCCTTCGGTTTCCTGCGCCTCGCGAACTCCCGCACCAAGCAGGAGGAAGCCCGATGAGCTCCCTCGCCGTACGCAAGACGGTGCCCGCCGCGGGCACCACGCCCGGCACGGCCCAAGGGCCGCCGCCGCGCCCCCGTATCGCCCTGATCCCGACGCTCACGCTGGTCGTCGGGGCGCTGTACTGCCTGCTGCCGGTGGCGTGGGTGGCGATCGCGGCGACCAAGTCGGGCACCGAACTGTTCTCCACGTTCACCTTCCTGCCGGGCACCGGATTCGCCGACAACGTCGCCGAGTTGAGCGCGTACCGCGACGGCGTGTACTGGACCTGGATGGGCAACTCCGCGCTCTACGCGGGCCTCGGCGCCCTGCTGTCCACCGCGGTCTCCGCGGTCAGCGGCTACGCGCTCGCGATCTACCGCTTCCGCGGCCGCGAGACGGTGTTCGGCGTGCTGATGGCCGGCGTCCTGATGCCGCCGGTGATCCTGGCCGTACCGCAGTATCTGCTGCTCGCCGAGGCCGACTTGACCGATTCGTACGCCTCGGTGCTGCTGCCGCTGATCCTCTCCCCGTACGGCGTGTACCTCGCGCGGATCTACGCGGCCGCCGCCGTGCCCTCCGATGTGGTGGAGGCGGGCCGGATGGACGGGGCGGGCGAACTGCGGATCTTCACGCGGATCGCGCTGCCGATGATGGTGCCGGGTCTGGTGACCGTGTTCCTGTTCCAGTTCGTCGCCGTCTGGAACAACTTCATGCTGCCGTACATCATGCTGAGCGACGACGAGAAGTTCCCGATCACGCTCGGTCTCTACACGCTGCTCGAACAGGGCGCCAACACCCCCGCCCTGTACACCCTCGTCATCACGGGCGCGCTGCTCGCGGTACTTCCCCTGATCGCCCTCTTCCTGGTCATCCAGCGCTTCTGGAGCCTCGATCTGCTGTCCGGAGCCGTAAAGTCGTGACCATGAGCAACGCGGGGGCCAGGCGCAAGGCGCCGACCATTCATGACGTCGCGCGCGAGGCCGGTGTCTCCCGGGGCACCGTCTCGCGGGTGCTCAACGGCGGGCACTATGCGTCACCGGCGGCGCGCGAGGCGGTCGAGGCGGCGATCAAGTCGACCGGCTATGTGGTCAACCGGCACGCCCGGTCGCTGATCACCGGCCGTTCGGACTCGGTGGGCTTTCTGCTCACCGAACCGCAGGAGCGCTTCTTCGAGGACCCCAACTTCAATGTCCTGCTTCGCGGTTGTACGCAGGCGCTCGCCGCGTACGACATTCCGCTGCTCCTGATGCTGGCGGGCACGCAGGACGAGCGCCGCCGCATCACGCGGTACATCACGGCCGGTCATGTCGACGGGGTGCTCCTGGTCTCCAGCCACTCCGGCGACCCGGTGGCCGAGGAGCTGCGCGCGGCCGGGGTGCCGCTGGTGGCCTGCGGAAAGCCCATCGGGCAGGCGTCCAAGGTGAGTTACGTGGCCGCCGACGACCGCGACGGTGCGCGCGACATGGTGCGCTTTCTGCACCAGTCGGGGCGCCGGCGCATCGCCACCGTCACCGGTCCGCTGGACACCCCGGGCGGGGTGGACCGGCTCGCCGGCTACCGGGAGGTCCTGGCCGAGCTGGGGATCGCCCCCGACGACCGGCTGATCGAGCACGGCGACTACAGCCGCGCCGGCGGCGAGGCGGCCGCCGAGCGGCTGCTCGCGGCGGCGCCGGATCTGGACGCGGTGTTCGTGGCCTCGGACCTGATGGCGCAGGGCGTACTGAGCGCGCTGCACAAGGCCGGCCGCAGGGTGCCCGAGGACGTGGCGATCGGCGGCTTCGACGACTCGCCCGCGGCCCTCGCCTCCTCCCCCGAGCTGACCACGATCCGCCAGCCGTGGGACCGGATCGCCAACGAGATGGTGCGGGTGCTGCTCGCCCAGATCGGGGGCGAGGATCCGTCGGCGGTGATACTGCCGACGGAGCTGATCGAGCGCCGCTCTACTTGAGCCATCGCGGGGCGGCATGAGCCATCGCGGGGCGACATGAGGATCGCGGGGCGGCATGAGAAGAGGGCGGGGGTCCTGGGCCCCCGCCCTCTTCTCGTACGGCCGGCTGCTAGCTCGCCGGCGTGACCACCGTGTCGGACTGCTTCCGTGACTGCTTCTCCAGCGGTACGACGGCATCGGCCATACCCGCGGCAGGCGCCGCCACTGTGCGCCACCAAGGCGCGGACGGCACCGGTCCGGCAGGCTCGAAGGGCAGACCGGGATAGGGCAGCGCGAGCTCGACGCCGGCCTTGTGCGCCCCGGAGAGGGTGCCCTCGCCGGGCTCCTCCCACGGGTGCGGGGCGAGGTTGAACGTGGCCCAGTGGATCGGCAGCAGCACCCCGTGCGCGCCGCCCTGCAGGTCGAGATGCGCCTGCACGCCCTCCTCGGGCGTCATGTGGATGTCCGGCCACCACTCCGAGTACGCGCCGATCTGGATCATCGTCACGTCGAAGGGGCCGTGCGCGCGGCCGATGTCGGCGAAGCCCGGGAAGTAGCCGGTGTCGCCGCTGTGGAAGACACGGTGCCGGTCCGAGGCCACGACCCACGAGGCCCACAGGGTGTGCTGGGTGTTGCGCAGCCCGCGGCCGCAGAAGTGCCGGGCCGGGGTGGCGGTCAGGGTGAGGCCGCCAACCTGCGCCGACTCGTTCCAGTCCAGCTCGCGCAGCCGGTCCGCGGGAACGCCCCAGCGCTCCAGGTGCGCACCGACGCCCAGCGGTACCGCGAACACCGTGTCCGTACCGGCCAGCGCCTGGATGGTGGGCAGATCGAGATGGTCGTAGTGATCGTGCGAGATCACCACGACGTCGACCGGGCCGAGCGCGGCGAGCGGCAGCGGCACCGGGTGCAGCCGCTTGGGTCCGGCGAACGAGAACGGCGAGCAGCGCTCGCCCCACACCGGGTCGAAGAGCACGCGGCGGCCGTCGATCTCGGCGAGCACGCTCGAATGCCCCATCCAGGTGATCCGCAGCCCGCTGGCCGGCGGCTTCGCCAGGTCGGCCAGCGTGGTCGGGTGCACGGGAATCGTGCCGGCGGGGGCGCGCCGTGCGCGCTGTTCCCTGTCGAAGTACGTCTTGGCGAACGCGGCCTTCGAGCCCTGGGGCCCGACCTTGGCGTCGACCGGGTTCCGGAAGGTGCCGTTCGCGAAGTTGGGCGAGCGTCGGATGCGCTCCATGCGCTCACCGGCCGGGTCCGCGCCGAACCCGAGAGGCCGGAGCGAGCGGAGAGACGAACTCAGGGAACGCGGCGCGGTCACGGCAGCTCCAGGGTGGGGGTCGCGGGGGCTTCAGTATGGGCGCGCGGGCGCACCGGCCCCTCGTGCACGAAGGGCGCAGCGCTGGTCGGCGTCATGCCCTGCTCAACGTGGAAGGGGGGCGCAAGATTCCGGGGACTGCGGCCCGTGCGGTACGCCACAGGGGTGACGGGCCCGGAATACGGGGGCCGCGGGGCGGCTGGGCGGAACCCGTGGGCCACGGCCCGGCATACCCACCGGCTGAACCACGGACCGGACCCGCCGGCGGCCACCGACCGGGCGGTGGACCACCGACCGGACCGACCACCGACCGAGCCGTGGACCACCGACCGGACCGACCACCGACCGAGCCGTGGACCACCGACCGGACCGACCACCAACCGAGCCGTGGACCACCGACCAGACCGGCCACCGGCCGAACGTATGACCGAGGCGCCCTAGAATGTCTCCCCATGACCGTCGGCCCCGCCCCACGCCCCGACCGGACGCGGACCGAGGCCCGCATCGCCGGTCTGCTCGGCGTACTCGGCCTGGGCACGGCCGTCTGGCTGGACACCTGGGCGGACGGGGAGGTCGCGCAGGTGGCCTTCGTGATCTGGGCCGCCGTCGGTATCGGTGTGTTCACGGCCGGGATCATCACGCAGTGCGGCCGGATCCGCCGAGAGCGGGGCAGGTCAACACGGGCGCCCGGCACCTCGCACAATGAGGGGATCGCGGCGCGCCCGGGGGCCGGCCCTCCGATCCCGGCGAGCACGCAGGACTCGGGGAGACAGCCCCTGGTGCCCGCCCCACGACAGGAGAACCCGCACGGTGTCACGGCAGCGCAGGAAGCCCACGCGTCAGGATCGCGAGCCGGGCGGCAGGCCCGCCCAGGCCGAGGGCGGGTCGGCGGCGCACAGGGGCCGGTCCACCGCCGGTGAGCGCGGTTCGGACCGTCGTACGCAAGGCCGCTCGGGCCCCGAGCAGCCGCCGGGCGGCACCGAACCCCGCCGCCCCACCGCCCCGGCCCGGCACCCCGCACCCGACCCGACCGGCCACTCCCCTCACTCCCCCGATCTCAGGGCCGACTGCGCCAACTGCTTCGCGCTGTGCTGCGTGGCCCTCCCCTTCGCCAAGTCCAGCGACTTCGCCCTGAACAAGGCGGCCGGTACCCCCTGCAAGAACCTCGAGCAGGACTACCGCTGCGGCATCCACACCGACCTGCGCGCCAAGGGCTTCACCGGCTGCACCGTCTTCGACTGCTTCGGCGCCGGGCAGAAGGTCAGCCAGGTGACCTTCGTCGGCGAGGACTGGCGCACCTCGAAGCAGGCCGCCCGGCAGATGTTCGCGGTCTTCCCGGTCGTCCGGCAGCTGCAGGAACTGCTCCGCCATCTCGCCGAGGCCCTCACACTCGAAGCCGCCCTCCCCATGCGCCGAGAGCTGCTCGCCTCGTACGAGGGGGTCGACGCCCTCACCCGCAAGGACGCCGACACGCTGCTCGCCGCCGATGTCCCGGCCGTACGGCACGAGGTCAACGCCCTGCTCCTGCGCGCCGGCGACCTCCACCGCGCAAAGGCACCCGGCAGGCCCCGCAACCACCGCGGCGCCGACCTGTTCGCCGCACGCTTCGCCAAGGCCGATCTGCGCGGCGCCAGCCTGCGCGGCGCGATGCTCGTCGCCGCCGACCTCAGGGGCGCCGACCTGCGCCGGGCGGACCTGATCGGCGCGGATCTGCGCGATGCGGACCTCTCGGGCGCGGACCTGCGCGACACGGTCTACCTCACCCAGTCCCAGCTGGACGCGGCCAAGGGCGACGCCCGGACCCAGCTGCCCGACGGGCTGCACCGCCCGTCGCACTGGGCGCCCGGCCAGCGTTGACATGTCCGCGGACGCCTCCCGATACTGAACGGCCGATCAGTAGCCGCTCCCCCCACGGAGGCACGATGCCCGACACGCCGCTGCTCACCCTCACCTGGACCGACCACGTCACCGGTCACCGAGGACACCTCGTCGTGGACCGGTTGGTGCGCGGGGTCAGCAGCGGGGGCCTGAGAATGCGCGCGGGCTGCACCCTCGAGGAAGTGGCCGGTCTGGCACGCGGGATGTCCATGAAGGAAGCCCTGCACTACCGGCCCGGCGCCCGGTACATCCCGCTCGGCGGCGCCAAGGGCGGCATCGACTGCGACCCGCGCTCCCCCGAGGCGCATGGCGTGCTCGTCCGCTATCTGCAGGCGATGCGCCCGTACGTGGAGAGCTTCTGGACCACGGGCGAGGACCTCGGCCTCACCCAGGACGTGGTCGACAAGGCGATGGCGGAGGCCGGTCTGGTCTCGTCGATCCAGGCCGTGTACCCGCTGCTCGACGACGAGACCGCGGCGCGGCAGCGGCTCGCGGACGCCTTCGCGCTGCGGGTGGACGGCATCGGTCTCGACGAGCTCGTCGGCGGCTGCGGCGTCGCCGAGTCCGCCCTCGCCGCCCTGGACCGCGCGGGCAGCCCGTACGCGGGGACCCGGGTCGCCGTGCAGGGACTCGGCACCATGGGCGGCGCGACGGCCCGCTTCCTCGACCGGGCCGGCCTGAAGGTGGTCGCGGTGGCCGACGTCCGGGGGACCCTCACCAACCCGGACGGTCTCGACGTCGAAGCGCTGCTCGCCGCGCGCGACGCGTACGGCGCCGTCGACCGCGCCGCCCTGCGCCCGGCCGACCGTCAACTGCCCGGCGACGCCTGGCTGTCGGTGGACGCGGACATCCTCGTCCCCGCCGCCGTGTCGTATGCGATCGACGAGCGCAATCAGGGACGGATCACGGCCCGCTGGATCGTCGAGGCGGCCAATATGCCGGTCCTGCCCGAGGCCGAGCGGCTGCTCGCCGAGCGCGGGATCACCGTGCTGCCCGATGTCGTGGTCAACTCCGGTACCAACGCCTGGTGGTGGTGGACGCTCTTCGGGGACATCGGCGCCGACGCCGACGAGGCGTTCGCGTACACCGGCCGAGCGCTGCGCGATCTGGTGGACGCGATCCTCGAACGGGCCGCGGCGGACGGCGTCTCCCCCCGCTCGGCCGCGCATGCGCTCGCCGGGGAGCGGCTGGCCGAGATCGCGCGGCGCTACGGCCACCACCGCTGACCCCGGGCCCGCCCGGGCCGGGATCGCCAACTAGGGTGAGCGCGTGGCAAGGGTCCGGTTGAGTGTGGAGGAGCGGCGCGAGGAACTGTTGCGCGCCGCCGTCGAGCAGATCGAGCAGCGCGGTGTCGCCGCTGTCCGGATCGCCGACGTGGCCGCCTCGCTCGGGGTCAGCAACGCCCTTGTCCTGTACCACTTCTCGACCAAGGAGAAGCTGGTCGCCGCGGCGTTCGCGTACGCCGCCGAGGGCGATCTCGCCCATCTGCACAAGCTCCTGGGCCGTCGCACCACGGCGCTGCGCCGGCTGCGCGCCGCGATCCGGTGGTACGCGCCGACCGGCAGCGCCAAGGGCTGGCGGCTGTGGATCGAGGGCTGGGCCGCGGGTCTGCGCGAGCCGGTGCTGCGCCAGGTGACACGGGACGTCGACCAGCAGTGGAAGTGCGCGCTCGCCGAGGTCATCGGCGAGGGGGTCGAGGCGGGCGAGTTCCGCTGCCCGGATCCGGCCGCGGCCGCGCTGCGTCTGACCGCGCTGCTCGACGGCCTCGCCGTGCAGAACACCGCATACGCCGCCGGCCCCTCCCGCACGACCATTCTGACCTGGGTGGACGAGGCACTGGCGCGTGAACTGGGCCTGGCCCGGGAGGCGTTGACACGGAACGCGCGCTGAGCGCGACGGCCCGGGGACACACGCGCGCTGAGCGCGACGGCCCGGGGGACATGCGAGTCCACCGGGCCGTACCGTCCGTTGCGATGCCGATCCGTTGGCTCAGCGCAGTTCGTACACCTCGGTCACCGTGACCCGGTCCTCGATCTCGCCGGGCGCGACCGGCACGCCTTCCTTGTCGAACTGCACCGCCGGAAGCGCCACCGGCCGCGGCATCCCGCTGTCGCCCTCGTTCACGGACACGAGACGCCCCAGCTTCATGCCGCTGAGCTCGGCGTACTGGGCGGCCTTGGCGTGTGCGTCCCTGTGCGCCGCCGTACGGGCCCGCTCGCGCAGCTTGCGGGTGTCGGCGACGTCGAAGGCCACCGAGTGGATCCGCCCCGCGTCGCCGGCGGCGTCCATGACCTTCTGCAGAACCGAGCCGGCCTTGTCGATGTCGCGGACGCGCACCGAGAAGACCTGTCCGGCCTGGTAGCCGGTGACCTTGCTGGCACCGTTCGGCTCGTGCTGGGTGACGGCCGAGACGTTGAGGCTCTCGGTGCGGACGTCCTTCTCCGCGATGCCCGCCTCGCGCACGGCGGCGAGCATCGCGTCGGCCGCCTTGTTCTGCGCGGCGAGCGCCTGCTGTGCGGTCTTCGCGGTGGTCTCGACGCCGATGTGCAGGATGGCGATGTCGGGCGCCGCCGTGGCCTGCCCGTCACCGGTCACGGTCACGAGGGCGGGCGCGGGGGCGGGAGCGCTGTGCGGTGCGGGGGCGGCCGGCTCCGCGGCGAGTGCGGGGACCGCGCCCGCCGTGAGCATGCCGCCCGCGAGGGCGGCTGCCGCCGCGGCGCGGGCGACGAGCGGGGACGGAGTGCGTACGGCCATGGGGTGAGGTCCTCCGGATCGGGGGTGCGGTGCGCCCGGGCGGGGCGGCCCGGGCGCGCGGACATCCCAGCACCGACAGCCCGCCGTGCCGGTACGCCACTCCCGGCGGAACCGCCCTGTCACCTCACCGGTCCAGCCGGCAAACACCCGCCCCGCACCCGCGAACGTCAAGCGGGGCCCCTCAAATTCACGCCATCGAGTGACAGCACTCCGGCGCACGACCCCGACTTCATGCACGGCGCTTAGATTCGGCGCCGGACACCCCGGCCCCCGGTGTCGCCCGAGCTGCGACAGCAGACGACCTGGGGGAAAGGTGTTTCCCGACGCTCAACAGTCCACGCCCCTGATGCGACGCGATGGCGAGCGGCTCACCGTGGAGCTGCACGGCGAGCTGGACGTGGCCATGGTCCTGGACATCGAGGACCCGCTGCTCCAGGAGCTTCGCCTGCCGACGGCCGAACTCGTCCTCGACATCCGCCTGTTGACCTTCGTCGACTGCAGCGGGATCGCCCTGATCGAACGGCTCCGGGCGCGCCTCGGCCTGACCGACGGCCGTATGGTCCTGATCTGCACGGACCCGTTCGTGCTGCGCATCCTCACGTACCTGGGCGTACCCGACTCCGTCCCGGTCCTCGCCAGCCCTCCGTACGACGCTTACCGGGCGCACCCGTCGGCCGACGGGGGGCCGCGGGGGGGGCGGCCGGCCGGGGGCCGCGGAGGGATCAGGGGAGCACAGGGGGGTCGGCCCGCAGGGGACCGCAAAGGGAGCAGCTGACCGCGAAGGGATCAGCCGACAGGCGCCTTCAAGGGCAGCAGATCCGGCCGCTTCGCCGACACATGGTCACCCGAGGACTCCCCCCTCAGCCGGCGCCCGATCCACGGCACCAGGTACTCCCGCGCCCACTGGATGTCGTCCCGGCGCACCGCGAGCGCGGTGCGCGGCGGCAGCTCGGGCCAGGCCTGGTCGGGGTCGGCGGGGATCTCCAGGCCGAGCACCTGGGCGGCCCGCAGCGCGACACGGGTGTGGCCCTCGGGCGACAGATGCAGCCGGTCGCCGTCCCAGGCGCGCCGGTCCTGCACCGAGCGCAGCGACCACAGATCGAGCACCGGGCACCCGTAGCGGTCGGCGATGGCCCGTACATGCGCGGTGTACGTGGCGATCTTTCCGCGCAGATGCCGGAGAACCGGCACGTCGCGGGTGTCGAAGCCGGTGGTCACGACGACCGTGCCGACGGCCGCCGTCAGATCGGCGACGGCCCGCTCGAAGCGTTCGGCGACATCGTCGGGGTCGGTGCCCGGGCGGATGATGTCGTTGCCGCCGGCGCAGAAGGAGACCAGTTCCGGCGCGAGCTCCTTGGCGCGCGGAACCTGGTCCTCGACGATCTGGTCGAGCAGCTTTCCGCGGACCGCCAGGTTGGCGTAGCGGAAGCTGTGCTCGGGGTGGCGGTCGGCGAGCAGCACGGCGAGCCGGTCCGCCCAGCCGACGAAGGCGCCATCGGGGCCAGGGTCTCCGACGCCTTCGGTGAAGCTGTCGCCGATGGCCACATAGGAGGCGAAAACCGCCGGGGTCACGGCGGTGAGGGCTGCGGGTGTCGTCGAATCGTCTGCCACGTCGGCATATTTTTCACCCCGGTACGTGACCTACGCCACCGTAGGTGCCTCTTGACGGCTGGTGAGATAGGACACTCGTAAAGTCTCGTCCAACCTGGAATACGCCTCAAAATCCCAAATGCCAGGTAGTCCGGGGCCCATGGGGCCCCGGCACCGGGCGGGGCCTCCGGGGGCCGGGGGGAGAGCGATACGCCGTACGAGCGCAGGTACGCGACGGGGTCCATGTCCGAGCCGTAGCCCGGGCCGGTGCGGACCTCGAAGTGCAGGTGCGGTCCGCTGGAGTTGCCGGTCGAGCCGACGAGGCCGATCTGCGTACCGCCCGCGACGCTCTGGCCGGTGGACACCGACAGCTGCGACATATGGGCGTACTGCGAGTAGCGGCCGTCGGCGTGCTGGATGACGACCTCGTTGCCGTACGAGCCGCTCCAGCCCGCGGAGACGACGGTGCCCTCGCCGATGGCCTTGACCGGGGTGCCCGAGGCGGCCGCGAAGTCGGTGCCGGTGTGGTAGCCGCTGGACCACATGGAGCCCGCGGTGCGGTACTGGGTGGAGACACCGGCGGCGACCGGGGCGGTGAAGCCGGAGGTGGTGGCGGCGGCCTGCTCGGCCTTGGGCGCGGGAGCCTCGGCGGCCGGTGCTTCGGCCGTCCCGGCAGTGCCGGCGTCGCTCCGCACGGAGGACTTCGAGGCGTCCGCCGGCGCCTCCTTCGCCGTGCCGGTGGCTCCGGCGGCGGCCTGTACCGCGGCTCCGATCTTGAGCTTCGCGCCGGGCACGATCAGGCGCGGGTCGTCGCCGATGACCTTCTTGTTCGCGGCGTACAGCGGCTTCCAGCCGCCCTCGATGCCGAGGTCGTCGGCTATCGCGGAGAGCGAGTCGCCGGTGACGACGGTGTAGGTCTTGTCGGCCGACTCGGCCTTCTTGACCGGCACGCTCTGCACCGGGGCACTGGCCACCGCCGCGGCCTGCGGCGTGGCGGCCTGGGCGCCGGTCGCACCGAGCAGCGGAAGGGCGAGGGCGGCGCCACCCGTGCCGGCGACGGCGAACGAGCGGGTGAGGCGGGCGGACTTGGGACGGCGGTGCTTACCCTTCGCGGGCATGGCGCATTCCTTCTCCGTCGCCTGCGAGGTGAGCTGTCGGGTTAGGACTGGAGATGTCCCGTCGCACCAGGCGACTTCACCCCAAGCCGCTCCGGTGGGACCGGAAACGGCGTCTTACCGTTGGGTCCCCCGCTCCTGCCGTGCACGGGTGTGGGGCGAATTCCGGTGGCGGCAGGATTGGGCGTCCACCGGGTTGTCGGTGACCGTAAGGGAGCGGTGAGGCGGAAAACAAACATCTCAATTCCCTTGGACCACACAGGAGCTGATCCATTCCGGGAATTACCGTCACCCTGCGTGGATAAACGATCTTTACCATCCGCATACCCAGCGGAATTCACCGACGGAGATCGCCACACACCGTCACGTATATGATCCCGCTCACGCCCGAAACGCCACCACCCTTTACTTCAGGGCCAGTTACCCCTTAGGTCCCGAATCGGGCATTAGGGGCGCACCCGACGGAACCGGTAGACACCGGCATCGAAGTCCCCTTTGAGGCCCGTGCGCAGTCCGTGGTGCAGCAGGACCGAGCCCCGGTACACCTCGTCCGTCCCGAGGAGTTCGTACGAGGCGTCGGCGGCGATCCCGTGCAGGCGCACCCGCGCCACGGGCTCTCCGTACCGCTGGGCCTGCAGCCACGCCAGGACGACGAGCTCGTCCCCGCGTACGTACTGCACCGCGCTCAGTCCGCCCCGCGGGGCGCGCAGCCGGTGCAGTTCGCCGAGCTGGACGGTGTCCCGGATCTCCTTGTAGAGCGAGACCCACGAGCGCGCCTCGTCGCGTTCCTGCCGTGTCCACTCGGCGAGGTCACCGCCGACTCCGAGCACCCCCGCCATCGCGCTCACGAAGCGGAAGCGCAGCGAGCTGACCCGTCCATTCAACTGCACGTTCGGGCTGTCGGTGACCCAGGCGGCCATGACCCGCGCCGGGTGGACGTGGGTGAATCCGTGCTGGATGTCGAGCCGGTCGAGGGGGTCGGTGTTGTCCGAGGTCCACACCTGGTCGGTGCGGCTCAGCACGCCCAGATCGATACGCCCGCCACCGCCCGAGCAGGATTCGAAGGCCACCCCGGGATGGGTCGCGCGCAGTCGGTCGAGCAGTCGGTAAAAGGCATGCACATGCTCATTCCAGAGCTTCTGCGGATAGGCCTCGCCCGGCCAGCCGGCATCGGTGAAACACCGGTTGAAGTCCCACTTCACATAGTCGATCGGCGCCGAGGAAAGCAGCGTGTGCAGCTGCTCCCACAGATACTCCTGGACGTCTTCGCGCGCCAGATTGAGCACCAGCTGGTTACGGAATTCGGTGCGTGTACGACCGGGATGGTGCTGCACCCAGTCGGGATGCGACCGGTACAGATCGCTGTCGGCGTTCACCATTTCCGGCTCGACCCAGATGCCGAACTGCATACCGAGTGCGTGCACTTCATCGGCCAGGGGCTTCAGACCGCCGGGGAAGCGATCCGGGTTGGGGGTCCAGTCGCCCAGCCCGGCCCGGTCGCTGACCCGCGCCCCGAACCAGGCGTCGTCCACGACGAACAGCTCCACGCCCATCTCGGCCGCGTGGCGGGCGAGTTCGAGCTGCTGCGGCGCGGAGATGTCGAAACCGGTCGCTTCCCAGGAGTTGAACAGCACGGGCCGCACCCGGTCCGCGTCAGGGATCACATGCTCCAGCTGATACGCGTGCCAGGCCCGGCTCACCCCGCCGAAGCCGCCGTCGCTCCAGAGCCCGGCGAACACCGGCGTACGCCAGGTGTGCCCGGGTTCGAGGAGCACCTGGCCCGAGTCGTCGTGTCCGGTGCCGCCGGTGAGCTGCACCAGGCCGCCGGGCAGCTTCTGCACGGCGATCCGCCAGGCGCCCGACCAGCCGAGCGCGCAGCTGTAGACCTCGCCGTGCTCCTCCCCCGCCCCGTCGGCGTCCAGCGCCACCCACGGCAGGTACTGATGCCCGGTATGCCCGCGCCGGCTGCCGATCACATGCTCCCCGTACGCGAGCGGCACCCGCTCGACCCGCGACTCGGCCGCCCAGCGGCCGTGCAGCTGGGTGAGCCGCCAGGCGTCGCGCTCGGGCAGCGTCCAGGCCGCCGAGTCGGCCCGCAGAATCTCGACCGCCGGCCCCTTGCCTTCATGAACGAGTTCGGCGTCGCGCTCGACGACATCGCCCCGCATCGCGTATCGCAGGGTGATGCGCAGCCCGTGCACGTCATCCGTGAAGCCGAGCTTCAGCACCCCGTCGTCCTGCGCGGCCTGCGCGAACCGCCATTCGGTGCCGCGTACTTGAGGAGTACGCACCGCCAGGGCGGGTCGCACGAACCGCGCCCCGCCCTCGACCGGGTACTCCTCGCGTCCGTCGAGCGGGGACTCGAACCCGCTTGCGGCAGGCTCGGGTTGGACCGCGAGCGCCTCGGCGTCGGCGAGGGCGATGCGTGGCCCCCAGTGCAGATGGAGCAGTTCGTCGCGCTCACTGAGCATCAGCGCATAGCTGCTCGTAGGGCCCGAGAGCAGCCAGATCCGTCCGTCTCCGCCGACCTCGATCATCGGGCCCCCACCATTCGTCACCACATTCCGACAGGTACGCGCAGGTGCGCACATCATCCGCGCTCGTCGCGCTCCGCCGCAATGGCCCGGCACCCGTCGTTCGCATGGAGTTCGCCCGTACCGACTGGCCAGAATGTGCGGGCGGGCGCAGATGATTGCCCCAGGAATCCATGTCGTATCGTCGAATGCGCGTGCACCTGTGCGCAGCCGTCGGCAGTCCTGCCGGCGACCACCGTGGGAGGAGCCCCCGTGACGCAGCAGATCCCGTCGACAGAGCCCGAACTCGCCGGGGTACGCAACTTCCGCGACGTGGGCGGACTGCCGACCACGGACGGCAGGCGGGTACGCCACGGTGTGCTGTTCCGCAGCGGTCATCTCGCCCATGCCACCGAGTCGGACGCCCAGTTCCTCGCCTCGCTCGGTCTGCACACGATCTTCGACTTCCGCAACGCGGCCGACCAGAGGCTCGAGGGCGCCGATGTCGAGGTGCCCGGGGTGCGCAATCTGAACCTGCCGCTGACGGACCCGGCGGACGGCGCCGAGTTCTGGCAGATGGTCCGCGACGGCCATGTCGACGAGCTCCGCAAGATCCTCGGCGACGGCAAGGCCGCGGCGCGGATGTCCACCACGTACCGCGTCATCGTCCGTGAGCGCACCGCCGATCACGCGCGAGTCCTCGCCGAGCTCGCCGAGGACAGCGTGCCGGCGCTGATGCACTGCGCCGCGGGCAAGGACCGCGCGGGCCTGTCGATCGCGGTGACGCTGCTCGCGATCGGCGTCGAGCGCGAGGCGATCATCACGGACTACCTGGAGTCCAACGCCAAGCACCGCCGCTACAAGGTGCGCCGCTCCAGCGACGCCCCCGAGGCCTGGTCGGCCGAGGTGATGGAGCTGCTCAGCCCGCTCTTCGACGCGCGCGCCGAATATCTGGAGGCGGCGTTCGACGAGATGGAGAAGCTCTGGGGCTCCGTCGAGCGCTATCTGGAGGAGGGCCTGGGTGCCACGGCCGAGGTCCGCGAGAAGCTGCGGTCGAAGCTGCTCGACTGATCTGCGGTACGTCCACGCAGTCTCGGAGGCCGGACCTACGGGTTCCGGCCTCCGACTGGTGGTTCCCGCTCCGACTACTGGTTCCGGCCTCCGAGCACGAACAGCAGATACACGAAGAACGCGAAGAAGTGCCCGGCGATCAGATACACGAACAGCCTGATCACCAGGCCGCGCGGAAACTTGTCCTCGATGAACCGGCGCGTGCCTCCCCGGGATTCGGGAGTCGCCCCGCCGCCGAATTCGTGTGCAGGCCCGCCACCGGATTCGTGTGCCGCCCCGCCACCCAGTTCGTGGGTCGTCCCCTCACCGGTTTCGGATGTCATCGCCGGACCTCTTTCGTGTGCGCGCCGAGGCAGAGCGCCTCGACCGGGCTCTGCAACAGGGTGTGGACGAAGAGGAGTTCGGCCCCTTCCGGGCCGTCGGCCGCGATGCGGTGCGGTGTGGCCGAGTCGAAGTGGGCGCTGTCTCCGGGCTCCAGGACGTACGCGGTGTCGGCGAGCCGTAGCCGCAGCCGGCCGGTGAGGACGTACAGCCACTCCTCGCCGGGGTGCACGCGCACGATGTCGCCCTGCGCGCCGTAAGGCACCTGGACGCGCAGCGCCTGCATTCCGCGCCCGGACGCACCGGCCTGGCGGTAGGTCCAGCCGCCGGCCACGCTCGGCTCCGCTTCGGCGGCCCGGAGCACGGACTGGCGCTCGGCGGGGGTCTCGCCGAGCAGCTCGGAGACCGTCGTACCGTAGACGCGTGCCAGCGTGAGCAGCATCGGCAGGGACGGCTGGCGGTGCCCGGTCTCGAGCCGGGACAGATGCGCGGGCGAAAGCCCGGCGGACGCGGCGGCCGCTTCGAGCGTGAGCGCCGCGCGGCGGCGCAGCGCCCGCAGCTGGGGCGCGACACCGAGCAGCGCGTCGGACTGCTGCGACGGCGCGGGGCCGGCAGTGGGCTGCTGCGGTGTCGCCGGGTCGGCAGTGGACTGCTGCGGTGTCGCCGGGTCGGCAGGACTCATACCGCCGATTCAGCCAGAACCTTGCCTCAGCGGCAAATCTTTTGCCTCTGAGGCAAAACGCCTGGGCTCACCGGTTGGCGACCGCCTGCTTCACCAAGGTCTTCCCGAAGTCCCACATCAGCGCTCCGCCACTGTGCGCATCGTCCATCACGGCGGTGAACGCCTCGACGAAGCGGTCCACCTCGCGCTCCCCGATGGTGAGCGGCGGAATCAGCTTGATGACCTCCAGATGATCCCCGGAGACCTGGGTGAGGATCCGGTGCTTCTGCAGCAGCGGCACCACGACCATCTGCGCGAACAGACCCTTGCGCGCGACCTGCAGCGCAGCCCAACGGCTGCGCAGCTTGAGCGAGTTGGGGCGGCCGAACTCGATGCCGATCATCAGCCCGCGGCCGCGTACGTCATGCAGCAGCTCATAGCGGTCCACGAGCGCCGCGAGCCGTGACTTCAGGAGCTCGCCGCTGGCCCGCGCGTTGGCCACGATCCGCTCGTCCTCCATGACCGACAGGACCGCGAGACCCGCCGCCATGGCCTGGGCGTTGGAGCCGAAGCTCGCCGAGTGCACCAGGACCCGGTCCATCGACGAGTAGACCTTCTTGAAGATCCAGTCCTTGCCGAGCGTGGCGCCGACCGGCACATAGCCGCCGGACAGCGCCTTGGCCACGCAGATCAGGTCCGGTTCGACGCCCTCCTCGTGCTGGTACGCGTAGAAGTCGCCGGTCCTGCCGAGACCCGTCTGGACCTCGTCCGCGATGAGCAGCGCCTTGTGCTTGTGCAGCAGCTCCTGGGCGGCGCGCAGATATCCGGGCGGCGCCGCGAGGACGCCCTTGCCCTGGATCGGCTCCACGATCAGACCGGCGACGTCGCCCTTCTTCAGCTCCCTTGCCAGCGCGTCGAGATCACCGAGTGCGACGGCGGTGTCCTCGAGCAGCGGCGCGAAGCCGTCCCGGAAACCCGACTCGCCGTTGACGGAGAGCGAGCCGGTGGTCAGGCCGTGGAAGGCGTGCGGGCAGTAGAGGATCCGGGGCTTCCCGGTCGCGTAACGGGCGAACTTCAGCGCGGTCTCGACCGCCTCCGTACCGCTGTTGCCGAAGAACACCCGGTCCAGATGCGGCGAGTGTGTGAGCAGCTTCTCCGCGAGCAGACCGGGCAGCGGCTGGCAGTCGAAGCGGGTGAGGTCGGCGAGCGAGGCGTCGAGTACGTCGTGCAGCGCCTTGCGGACGACGGGGTGGTGGCGGCCGAGCCCCATCACCCCGAAGCCGGCGAGCATGTCCAGGTAGTCCTGGCCCTCGGCGTCCCAGAAGTACGCGCCCTCGGCCCGCTCGTACACCTTGTCGAAGCCGATGGTGTGCAGCATCCGCGGCAGCTGGTGGTTGAGGTGGCGGCTGTGCAGCTCGTACCGTTCGGCGCCGCGCTCGGCCAGCAGCCTGCCCAGGTCGAAGCCCTTGCCGGCCTCGACCGTGGCGTCGCCGGCGACCTCGCCCGTGACCTCGTCCGTCATCCTTGGCTTCCTTCTTTCTGCTTACGGTCCCACGTGGCCCCGATCCGCCCGGCGATGTCGACGGCGGTGAGCCCCAGGTCGGCGAGGACCTCGCCCCGCTTGGCGTGCGCGAGGAACTGGTCCGGGATGCCGAAGCTCCGTACCGGAAGATCCACCTCGGCGTCCTGCAGCGCCTGGGTGACGGCCGAACCCACTCCGGAGGCACGGCTGTTGTCCTCGACGACGGCCAGCATCCGGTGCGTGGAGGCCAGTTCGGGCAGCGCCAGGTCGACCGGCTTGATCCACCGCGGATCGACGACGGTGCAGCCGATGCCGCGGCCTTCGAGAAGTTCCGCGGCCTTGAGGCAGACCGGCGCCATCACTCCGACCGCGACGAGCAGTACGTCCTGCGACGGCCCGCGGTGCAGTACGTCCATGCCGCCCACCCGGTCCAGCGCCGGGATCTCGGGGCCGACCGACTCCTTGGGGAAGCGCACCAGGGTCGGTGCGTCGTCCACGTCGACCGCTTCCCTGAGCTGGGCCCGCAGCTGCTGTGCGTCGCGCGGTGCGGCGATCCTGAGGCCCGGAACGACCTGGAGGACCGACATGTCCCACATGCCGTTGTGGGAGGCGCCGTCGGCGCCCGTGACGCCCGCCCGGTCGAGCACGAAGGTGACGGGGCACTTGTGCAGCGCCACGTCCATCAAGAGCTGGTCGAAGGCCCGGTTGAGGAACGTGGCGTAGATGGCGACGACCGGGTGCAGCCCGCCGGTGGCGAGACCGGCCGCCGACACCGCGGCGTGCTGTTCGGCGATTCCCACGTCCCACGCCCGGTCCGGGAAGCGCTCCGCGAAGGCGCCGAGGCCGACCGGGTGCAGCATGGCCGCCGTGATCGCCACGACGTCGGGCCGCTCCTCGCCGATCCGGACGATCTCGTCGCCGAAGACCGAGGTCCAGGAAGGCCCGTTGGACGGTGCGAGCGGCTCGCAGGTCAGCGGGTCCATCACCCCGACCGTATGGAAGTGGTCCTCCTCGTGCGCGAGCGCCGGCTCGTAGCCGCGGCCCTTCTCGGTGAGGCAGTGCACGAGGACCGGACCGTGGAACCGCTTGGCCCGGCTCAGCGCCGACTCGACGGCCGCGATGTCGTGCCCGTCGATCGGACCCACGTATTTCAGGCCCAGATCCTCGAACATGCCCTGCGGCGCGAAGGCGTCCTTGAAGCCCTTCTTCGCCCCGTGCAGCGACTCGTACAGCGGCTGCCCGATCACCGGGGTGTGCTGAAGGACTTCCTTGCCCCAGGCCAGGAAGCGCTCGTAGCCGTCCGTCGTCCGCAGGGTCGCGAGATGGTTGGCGAGGCCGCCGATGGTGGGCGCGTAGGAGCGTTCGTTGTCGTTGACGACGATGATCAGCGGCCGGTCCTTGGCGGCGGCGATGTTGTTCAGCGCCTCCCAGGCCATCCCCCCGGTCAACGCCCCGTCGCCGATGACCGCGACGACATGGCCGCCGTCGCCCCGTACCTGAGCGGCCTTGGCGAGGCCGTCCGCCCAGCCGAGCGCGGTGGAGGCATGGCTGTTCTCCACGATGTCGTGCTCGGACTCGTCCCGCGACGGATAGCCGGACAGACCACCCTTGCCGCGCAGCTTGGAGAAGTCCTGCCGGCCGGTGAGCAGCTTGTGCACATAACTCTGATGGCCGGTGTCCCAGACCAGCCGGTCCACGGGCGAGTCGAAGACCCGGTGGAGCGCGATCGACAGCTCCACCACACCCAGGTTGGGGCCCAGATGACCCCCGGTGCGGGCCACCGCGTGGACCAGGAACTCCCTGATCTCCTCGGCCAGTTCGGCCAGTTCCTCCTCGGCCAGCGCCTTGACATCGCGCGGCCCCCGAATCGTCTCCAGGATCGTCACGCCGGGCCCCCTCTCGGTCGGTGCCTCAACTCGCGCTCGACTGCTTGCCTTTCAAGGACGGACTGTCAGGAGACGGTCACGGCGGGTTCCCCGGACTCCACGCCGTCCTTCTCCATCTGTTCGGCGATCTTCATGGCCTCGTCGATCAACGTCTCGACGATCTTCGACTCGGGTACGGTCCTGACGACCTCGCCCTTGACGAAGATCTGCCCCTTGCCGTTGCCGGACGCGACTCCGAGGTCCGCCTCCCGTGCCTCGCCCGGACCGTTGACGACGCAGCCCATGACCGCGACGCGCAGCGGTACCTCCATGCCCTCGAGGCCGGCGGTCACCTCGTCCGCGAGCTTGTAGACGTCGACCTGGGCGCGGCCGCAGGACGGACAGGAGACGATCTCGAGGCGGCGCTGCTTCAGCCCGAGGGACTGAAGGATCTGCAGGCCCACCTTGACCTCCTCGGCAGGGGGCGCCGACAGCGAGACCCGGATGGTGTCACCGATGCCTTCGGACAGCAACGCACCGAACGCGACAGCCGACTTGATCGTCCCCTGGAAGGCCGGACCGGCCTCCGTGACCCCGAGGTGCAGCGGGTAGTCGCACGCGGCGGCGAGCTGCCGGTACGCCTGGATCATCACGACCGGGTCGTTGTGCTTGACCGAGATCTTGATGTCGCGAAACCCGTGCTCCTCGAAGAGCGACGCCTCCCACAGCGCCGATTCCACCAGCGCCGCGGGCGTCGCCTTGCCGTACTTCTCCAGGAGTCTGCGGTCAAGGGAGCCCGCGTTGACGCCGATACGGATCGGCGTGCCAGCCACGGAGGCGGCCCGCGCGATCTCGCGCACCTTGTCGTCGAACTGCTTGATGTTCCCGGGGTTCACACGGACCGCCGCACAGCCCGCGTCGATCGCCGCGAACACGTACTTCGGCTGGAAGTGGATGTCCGCGATCACCGGGATCTGCGATTTGCGCGCGATGGTCGCGAGCGCGTCCGCGTCGTCCTGTGTGGGACAGGCGACGCGGACGATCTCACAGCCGGACGCGGTCAGTTCGGCGATCTGCTGCAGCGTCGCGCCGATGTCCGAGGTCCGTGTGGTCGTCATCGACTGCACGGACACCGGCGCGTCCCCGCCGACGGCCACCGGACCGACCTGGATCTGCCGCGACCGGCGCCGCTCGACGAGCTGCGCCGGCACGGACGGCATCCCGAGCGCCACGGGGTCCATCACGTCACCCGCGGTTCCCGGAGACGGTCTCGCGCATCGCCCGCAGCGACTCCTTGAGGGAGCCCATGGTGGCGAGGACCGCGGTCGGCTCGTAGCCGCAGTGCGCCATGCAGTTGGCGCAGCGCGGGTCCTTGCCGCGGCCGTACTTGTCCCAGTCGGTCTCCTCGATCAGCTGCCGGTACGTCGGGACGTACCCGTCGCTCATCAGGTAGCAGGGCCGCTGCCAGCCGAACAGCGAGTAGTTCGGGATGGCCCAGGCCGTGCACGGGAAGTCGACCTTGCCCTCGAGGAAGTCGAGGAACAGCGGCGAGTGGTTGAGCCGCCAGCGCCGCCGGTTGCCGCCCGCGAAGGCCTTCTTGAACAGCTCCCGGGTCTGCTCCACCCCGAGGAAGTGCTCCTGGTCGGGCGCCTTCTCGTAGGCGTACGCGGGCGAGAGCATCATCTCGTCGACCTCGAGGTCGTCGTTGAGGAAGTTGAGCACCTCGATGATGGTCTGCGGGGTGTCCGTGTTGAAGAAGGTCGAGTTGGTAGTCACACGGAAGCCGCGCTTCTTGGCCTCCTTGATGGCCGCCACCGCCTCGTCGAACACACCCTCCTTCGCGACGGATTCATCGTGCCGCTCCCGCATTCCGTCGATGTGCACGGCGAAAGCGAAATAGGGAGAGGGCTTGAATTTGTCCATCTTCTTACGGAGCAGCATCGCGTTGGTGCAGAGGAAGACGTACTTCTTCTTCGCCACCAACTGCCGCACGATCTCGTCGATCTGCGGGTGCATCAGCGGTTCGCCGCCGGCGATCGACACCATCGGCGCACCGGATTCGAGCACCGCGCCAACGGCCTGGGCCACGGGCATCCGCTGCTTGAGCACGCCCGCGGGGTGCTGGATCTTGCCGCAGCCCTCACAGGCGAGATTGCACGCGTACAACGGCTCGAGCTCCACGATCAGCGGAAACTTCTCCCGCTTACGGATTTTCTGCTCGGCAAGATATGTCGCGACCTTGATGGACTGTCGAAGGGGCATGGCCATCTGGCTCACCTCCGGGGGAGCAGCAAAGAACGGTGCCATTCGTAGAAAGCAGGAAGTACAGAACGAAGAACGCGGAAGGCTGATATTCCACCGCGCACCGTGCTGATACGGACCAGTTCATGTTCCGGGGCGTCCACGACCACCCGGACGGCCGCAACGGGGTGCGAGCCCCCGGCGCGGGCGGTGTGCAGGGTCGCGGCGGACTCCATGTCCACCGCGATCGAGCCCTTGGCGAGCAGCTCGGCGCGTTCGTGTCCGCGCACGACATGGGCGGAGCCGGTGAGCGGACCGGTGTGCACGGTCCGCCCGGGTACCGCCTTGACCAACTCCTTGACCAGCAGCTCTGTCCCTTCGCAGGGGGTGGTGCCGCGGTCGTCGACCGTGTGCTCGGCGACGACCAGATCGCCCGGGTGCATTCCGGGCGCGAGCCCGGCGCAGAAGCCGGTGGCGATCACGGCGGCGCCTCGCAGACCACGGTCGGCGAGCGTGCGGCCGACCGCGCGCTCGGCGGCCTTCGGTCCCATACCGGTGCGCAGCACGGTGACCGGTCCCGCGGCTCCGCTGCGGTCGCCGCTGCGCAGGGCCAGCTTCTCGATGCCCAGCGCGCAGGCGATGAGCAGCGGGGCCACCGGTTCGTGCGTGGTGCTCATCAACCCCCCTCGTGCCCTGGGCCGTTGAGGTAACGACCGAGTGCGGTGAGCGGGAACACCTGCCGGTACAGGTGGTAGTTGATCGAGAAGTCCCAGGGGAAGCCGGTGCCGGTGAAGTACGGCTCGTCCCAGCCCCCGTCCGCCTGTTGCGTCTCGGCCAGCCACGCGACCCCGCGCTCCACGGCCTTGGACTCCCGCTCCCCCGCCGCGAGCAGGGCGAGCAGGGCCCAGGCGGTCTGCGACGCGGTGGACTCGCCCCGCGCGACCCAGGACTCATCCACGTAACTGCGCAGATCCTCGCCCCAGCCACCGTCGTCGTTCTGCACCGACTCGAGCCAGTCCACGGCCCTGCGGATCGCCGGATGCGCGGCGGGCAGTCCGGCGGCCACCAAGGCGGGCACCACGGACCCTGTGCCGTAGAGGTAGTTGACGCCCCAGCGTCCGAACCAGGCCCCGTTGGCCTCCTGTTCGGCAAGCAGCCAGGTGATGCCGCGCCGGGTGCGCGGATCGTGGGCCTTGCCCTCGCCGGCGAGGAACTCGACGACATGGGCGGTGACATCGGCGGACGGCGGGTCGATGACCTCGCCGAAATCGCAGAACGGAAGCCGGTTCGGGAACGGGCTGGTGTTGTCCACGTCGAACGCTGCCCAGGCGCCGTTCTTGGACTGCATCCCGTACGTCCAAGTAGTGGCCCGCTTCACCGCGGCGTCCACTCGCGCGGGGTCGGGGTGCCGGACACGGCGCAGCGCGAGGGCGACCTCGGCGGTGTCGTCGATGTCCGGGTAGTTGTCGTTGTGGAACTCGAACGCCCAGCCGCCGGGCGCCAGTTGGGGCCTGCGCACCGACCAGTCACCAGGCCGCGCGATCTCCTCGGCCAGCATCCAGTCGGCGGCCTTCACCAGGGCCGGATGGTCGGCGGGCAGCCCCGCGTCGGCCAGGGCGATGACGGCCAGGCACGTGTCCCATACGGGCGACTGGCAGGCCTCGATCATCCGCGCGCCGTCCTCGCGCCACACCGCGAACCGGTCGAGGGACGCCAAGCCCTCGCGCAGGACGGGGTGGTCGAGGTCGTAGCCGAGCAGATGCAGGGCGATCACGGAGTACACCGCGGGCGGCTGGATCCCGCCCCAGCAGCCGTCGTTCTCCTGCCGCTCGACGATCCACCGCCCAGCCGAGCGCATCGCCATCCGCCGCAGCCCCGGCACGGCCACCTTGTGGTACGTGTGCAGCACCTTGTCGAGCCGCTGGAATGCCCCGTCCCAACTGGCCACAGGGGCAAGAGGCTTGTGCGGGTTGGGATCGCGGGCGTCGGTGTGCAGCTCGTCGAGCGCGAACGGCGCGGGACGCACGGGGCGCTTGGCCGAGACGATGGTGAGCGGCACGATGGTCTGCCGCGCCCAGCAGCCGAAGTCGTAGATGTTGAGCGGGAACCACTTCGGGAAGTAGATGAGCTCCGGCGGGAGTTGGGGCAGATCATCCCACTTCCACCAGCCGAACAGCGCCAGCCAGATCCGTGTGAACACGCGCGCGGAGGCGATCCCGCCCTGGGCACGGATCCACGCGGAGGCCTTCGCCATGTGCTCGGCCTCGGGATCGTCACCGGCGAGCCGCAGCGCGACATAGGCCTCGACCGTGGTGGACAGCTCACCGGGTCCGCCGTAGAACGTGGCCCATGTGCCGTCCGCACGCTGCTCGCCCCGGATGAACAACGCGGAGGCCTGTGTGGTCTTCTCGTCCCGGATGCCCAGGAACTGACGAAGCAGCAGGTCCTCGGCGTCCATCGTCACATTGGTCTCGAGATCGCCCTTCCACCACCCCTCGTCGTCCTGGTGGTCGAGCAGATACTCGATCGCGCGCTGATTGGCCTGCCGCGCCCCGTCGAGCGCGGCGGGCGTGCGGACGGATTCGCTGGCCGCGGGAGCGTCGGGCGGGATCGCCCCGGCGCTTCCGTCGGTCGTCGCTGTCATGGCTTCCCCTTACGTGCAGTTTCGACTTCTGCTGTGCTGGGGTTCGCCGTCGGCCGATGCCTTGACCGCTGGGTCAGTGCACCGGCCGGCGACTGCGAGTCATATGAGCCCTCGAGGATCTGCGCTGCGCTTGTCGATGGCGATCATCTCTTCCGTACGACGACGAAGTCGGCGGGCGCCGCGGGCTGGGCCCTGGCCCCCTCCCGCCTGGCGGCACTCTCGATCCCCTCGGGGGCGGGCGGGTGGTGCCCGCGGGGCCCCCCGGCGGTCCACTCGCGTCCGCCCGCCTTCTCGATGAGCGCGGCCCGGTGCGCGAACTCCGCCTCGGAGAAGTTCTCGAAGTCGTTCGCCTTGGCGTCTGCGGCGAGCAGCCGCCCGAGCTCCTCGGACGCGGGCCCGCCGGCGGCGAGCGCGGCCACCACCGGCAGGGACTTCTTGCGCTGGCGCAGATCGCTCCAGGTCTGCTTGCCGGTGGACTCGGGGTCGCCCCAGATGCCGAGCAGGTCGTCGACGGCCTGGAAGGCGAGACCGAGGTGGTAGCCGTACTTCTCCAGGGTGTCGGCGGTCTTGTCGTCCGCGCCGCCGAGCACCGCGCCGATGGAGACGGCGCAGGCGAGCAGCGCGCCCGTCTTGTTGCCCTCCATCTCCAGGCACTCCTCGACGGTGACCCGCTCACGGTGCTCGTACGAGATGTCCTGGGCCTGACCGTCGATCAGCGCCCGGGTCGCGGCCGTCAGACGGCGCGTGGCGCGGCCGGCCTCGACGGTGTCGAGTTCGAGCAGCACCTCGTTGGCCAGCGCGAACAGCGCGTCCCCGACGAGGATGGCCTGCGCAGGGCCGTGCACCTTCCACACGGTGTCGCGGTGGCGGCGCTGTTCGTCGCCGTCCATCAGGTCGTCGTGCAGGAGCGAGAAGTTGTGCACCAGCTCGACGGCCACCGCGCCGGGGACGCCCACCTCGGGCGCCGCGCCCGCCGCCTCGGCGGACAGCAGCGCGAGCGCGGGACGTACCGCCTTGCCGCCGTCGCCGTCGGAGGGCCGGCCCTCGGCGTCGATCCAGCCGAAGTGGTACGCGGCGACCGTGTCCATCGGCGGCGCGAGCCGGTCGACGGCGGCGCGCAGCACCGGCGTGGCCAACGTCCGGCCACGCTCGAGCAGCGCCGTCACATCGGCGGCGTCCCCCTGCCCGTGGTCGGCGGCCGTTGCGGCCGAAGGCTCAGTCGGCACTGTCTCTCCTCTTGTTCCGGTGGTGGTGCTGGTACTCATGCCGCCTCCTCGAACAGATGGTCCTGGGGGCGGCCGAGAGTGCCGAGTGCGGCGCGTGCGGCCGCTGCGCCGCTGCGGACGGCGCTCTCCATGGTCGCGGGCCACCCTGTGGCGGTCCACGCGCCGGCCAGATACAGGCCCGGAGCTCTGGTGCGCGGTCCTGGCCGCAGCCGGCCCACGCCCGGTGTGGGGGCGAAGGTGGCGGTGCGCTCGCGCGTCACGAAGAAGTCGCGCACCTGGGCGCCGCGGGCGGCCGGCAACAGCCGCTCCAGCTCCGGCAGATACCTTTCGCGCAGCTCGGCCACGGGTGCGTCGATCTCGTTCTGCGCGATGGACTGCGAGACGGCGAGGTACTGGCCGCCGCCGTCGAGCCCGGAGGCCTCCGTGCGGTCGAACACCCACTGCACGGGGGTGCCGAGCGCGGCGAAGAAGGGCTGCTTGAGCACCTTGCGGTCGTAGATCACATGCAGGTTGAGGATCGGCGCGGTGCCGATCTCGAGGAGCTGGTCCTTGGCGTCGAGCGCGCCGTCGGGCAGCAGTTCATGGGCCTCGCGCTGCGGTACGGCGAGGACGATCGTTTCCGCGTCGATCTCCTCGCTGTCGGTGCGCACGCGCCAACTTCCCTCGTCCGTACGGGAGATGCCCGCGACCTTGGCGCGCAGCTCCGTGCGTACGCCGGACTTGTCGAGCGCCTCACGGGCGAGCCGGTCGTGCAGGTCGCCGAGCGGGACGTGGGCCCAGCCGATGTCCGCGGCGCCCGGTTCGGAGAGCAGCCCGGTCTTGAACACCATGGCGGCGAGGCCGAGTGAGGAGTCCCCGGCGACCGCGTTCAGCGTGGCGATGCCGACCAGGTCCCACAGCGCCTCGATGGCGCGCGCGGACTGTCCGTGGCGGGCCAGCCAGCTGCCGAAGTCCTCGTCGTCGAGGGCGGGGTCGGCGAGGTCGAGCGCCTTGAGCGCGAGGGCGGCGCGACCGACCTTGGCGCGCTCGGCGAGCGAGAGATGCGGATACGTGGCGAGGCTGCGGGCCAGATGCAGCGGTACGGGCAGCCCTGCGCGCCGGAGCCGGCCGAGCCGGGGGCTGGGGGTCGCGACATCGAGCACCGGTACGTCGAGCCGGTCCTGCAGCGGGGCGAGCGCGGCGCCGTCGACGCGGTCGAGGAACCAGCGGTACGCCGTACAGCAGCGCAAGTAGACGTGCTGGCCGTTGTCCACGGTGAGGTCGCCGCGCTGGAACGAGAAGGCGAGGCCGCCGAGGCGGGGCCGACCTTCGAGCAGGGTGACGTTCAGGCCGGCGTCGGCGAGTCCGAGTGCCGCGGTGATGCCGGCGAGTCCGCCGCCGACCACCACGGCACAGCGGCGCGCTGCGCCGTCGGCCTGCTCTTCCTGCGCGGTCATACGCCCTCCCCCGCGGCCATGCCCGGGATGAACTCCTGGTGGGTCATCTCAGTCAGGGACGCCGATCGCCGGTGGAGGGTTGCTTGCCGCTTGGGGGGATTTGCCCGGGCATCGTAAGGGATGCGGGCATCGGTCGGGATGCTGAGGCACACCCCGTACAAACAGCGAGGAGCCCTCATGGTCACGCCCGCCTGCCGGCGGATGTGTGCCGGGCGATGCTGCGGGCGTCGAAACCGGAGAGGCCGCGGACCGCGACGTAGGCCTTTTCGCGTCCGGGCAGCGAGACCCGCCCGCGCAGAACGGCTTCGGGGTCGCGCTCGATGCGGTCGAGCAGACGGCGGTAGATGCCGGCCATCGCGGCCACGCAGGCGCCGCTGCGGCGGTCGAGCATCGGCAGAAGCCGGTAGCCCTCGGCGAACAGGGCGCGGGCGCGGCGCACTTCGAAGTGGACGAGCCCCGCGAAGTCCGAGCCGGCCGGCGGCTCGGCGGAGGCGAACCCGGCCGAGCAGCCGAACTTGGCCAGATCGTCGGCGGGAAGGTAGGTGCGGCCACCTTCGGCATCCTCGCGAACATCCCTGAGGATGTTGGTGAGTTGGAGGGCCAGGCCCAGCGTATCGGCGTACTCCGAGGCGCGTTCGGTGTGCCGCGCGCCGGGCGCGGTGCCGAACACGCCGAGTGACAGGCGGCCGATCGCGCCCGCGACACAGCGGCAGTAGACCTTGAGGTCGTCCCAGGTCTCGTAGGTCTCGCCGCGGACGTCCATCAGGACGCCGTCGATCAGCTCGTCGAGCCCGTCGAGCGGGATCGGGAAGGCGCGTGCGGCATGGGCGAGCGCGACGCCCACCGGGTCGGTGTCGTCCTCGTCGACGCGGCCTTCGCGGATACGGTCGAGGAGTTCGCGGGTCTCTTCGAGACGGAGCTGCTTGACCTCGGGCGGCAGCGCACCGTCACCGATGTCGTCGACGCGGCGCGAGAACGCGTAGAGCGCGGACATCGCGCGTCTCTTGGGCGTGGGCAGCAGCCGGATCCCGTAGGCGAAATTGCGCGCCTGCTGCCCGGTGACGGCCTCGCAGTAGCTGTACGCGGCGAGCACCGGGGCGCCCGCGGCGTTGTTCCCTTCCACGGCCTCGCTCACCCCTCTCCACGGTCGGGTCGCAGGACTGCGCCCACCTCACGAAGGAGCTGGGGCTTGGTGGGCTTGGGCGGTCCGGGGAGCACGTCGTACTCGGCGGCGGCGATGGCGCGCAGGGCCGCCCGTCCCCCGGCGACGAAGCCGGCGAGCAGGAGCTTGAGCCTGCCGTGGACGCTACCCACGAGCGGGGTGCCTTCATTCAGGAGGTCCCGGGCGCGTTCTGCTTCGTATGCGATCAGCGAGCGCACCGCGGCGCCCGCGTGCGGGCGTGCCAGGTCGGACTCCTGTACCGAGCAGCGCTTCATGTCCTCGGCCGGCAGATAGATCCGGTCACGGGCGAGATCCTCGGAAACATCCTGGAGATGTTCGACGATCTGGAGCGCGGTGCATACGGCGTCCGAGCGCCGGACGCGCTCGGGGGTCTCGGTGCCGGTGACGGCGAGGACGAGGCGGCCGACCGGATTGGCGGAGAGTTCGCAGTACGCGAGGAGATCGTCGTACGTCTCGTAGCGGCTGACGAGCTGGTCCTGGCGGTTCGCGGCGATCAGGCCGAGGAACGGCTCCGGGGTCAGCGCGCGGCGGCGCACGGTGGGCTGCAGGCGCTGGAGCAGCGGATGGCCGGGGCGGCCGTCGAAGACCTTGCGCAGGTCCGTCTCGAAGGCGTCCAGCATGGCGACGCGGTCGTCGCTCCGCCCGGGGTCGAGGCCGAGGGCCAGGGCGTCGGCGCCGCCGGGGGCCAGGTCTCCGTCGCCGATGTCGTCGACGAGGCGGGCGAAGCCGTAGACCGCCATCAGGTCCTCGCGCCAGGCCCTGGGCAGAAAGAACGGGGCCACCGGAAAGTTCTCGTCGGCGGCCTTGTCCAGCGTCGCCCGCTCCTGGACGTCCGCAGAGCGCCTCATCGGCCGCCGCCCGCCCGGGGAAGGGGCGCAGGGACGGCGAAACGCTGTCGGAGCTGGGAGTTTTCCGTAGCCATGGCCGTCACTCTCCCGTTCTACACTGCCGACCCAATTCACTCTATTTCGGACACGCCGCCCGACTGATCCAGCTTACGTTGTACAGCGCCGGGCGGAATGCCGGGGTGTTCTGCACATCACAACAACGCACCTATTCGTGTCAACCTTCCTCACAGGTAAGGAAGTTGACCAGGAATTGACCTCGTCACCCGGTCTCACGGGACTACGCAACCCGTGACGCTAGGGAGCCCACCCGGGGCGCCGCGGCGGCCCCCCGCGGGCGCCGGGCCGGGCTCCCTAGCGTTCGAACGGCTACTTGCCGGTGAACTTCTCGTATTCCTTGAGGACCTCGGCGGTCGGCCCGTCCATCCGCAGCTCTCCGCGTTCGAGCCACAGGACCCGGTCGCAGGTGTCGCGGATGGACTTGTTGTTGTGGCTGACCAGGAAGACCGTGCCGGCCTCCTTGCGCAGCTCACGGATCCGCGCTTCGGAGCGCTTCTGGAAGGCGCGGTCACCGGTGGCGAGGGCCTCGTCGATCATGAGGACGTCGTGGTCCTTGGCGGCTGCGATGGAGAAGCGCAGCCGCGCCGCCATGCCGGAGGAGTAGGTGCGCATCGGCAGGGTGATGAAGTCGCCCTTCTCGTTGATGCCCGAGAAGTCGACGATCCCCTGGTAGCGCTCCCTGATCTGCTCGCGGGTCATGCCCATCGCGAGCCCGCCGAGTATGACGTTGCGCTCGCCGGTGAGGTCGTTCATCAGCGCCGCGTTCACACCGAGCAGCGAGGGCTGGCCGTCGGTGTAGACCTTGCCCTTCTCGGCGGGCAGCAGGCCGGCGATGGCCCGCAGGAGCGTGGACTTGCCGGAGCCGTTGGAGCCGATCAGGCCGATGGCTTCGCCCCGGTACGCGGTGAAGGAGACGCCCCGTACGGCGTGCACCTTGCGCACACCGCGGTCCTCGCCGCGCTTGATGATGCGGCTCAGGGCCGCGGTGGCGCTGCCCTTGCCGCTCCTGGCGCCGTTGACGCGGTAGACGATGTGCAGCTCGTCCGCGATGACGGTGGGGATGTGGGTGTCGTTCCGCTGCTCAGCCACGGCCGTAGCGCTCCTCTGCCTTCCAGAAGTACACGAAGCCGATGACGCCGGTGACGACCGCCCAGCCGAGCGCGAGGGCCCAGACGTGCGGCGGCAGCGGGTTGTAGGCGGTGATCCCGTCGATCAGCGCGTACCGCATGAGGTCCATGTAGACCGCTGCCGGGTTGGCGAGCAGCACGTCGGCGACCCAGGACGGGGCGTGCGCCTTGGCCAGCATGGGGGCCAGCGGGAACATCACGCCGGACGCGTACATCCAGGTGCGCAGCACGAACGGCATCAGCTGCGCGAGGTCGGGCGTCTTGCTGCCCATCCGCGCCATGATCATCGAGAGGCCGACGTTGAACGCGAACTGCAGCACCAGGGCCGGGATGATCAGCAGCCACGACAGGTCCGGGTAGTGCCCGAAACCGATGAGGATCGCGAACAGCACGAGCATCGAGAACATCAGCTGCTGGAGCTGCTGGAGCGAGAACGAGATCGGGAGCGAGGCGCGCGGGAAGTGCAGCGCGCGCACCAGACCGAGGTTCCCCGAGATGGACCGTACGCCCGCCATCACCGAGCTCTGCGTGAAGGTGAAGACGAAGACGCCGGTCACGAGGAACGGCACGTACATGTCGTTGCCCATGCCGCCCCGGCCGCCGAGCAGCAGGCCGAAGATGAAGAAGTAGACCGCGGCATTGAGCAGCGGCGTCGCCACCTGCCACACCTGGCCCAGCTTGGCCTGGCTGTACTGCGCGGTCAGCTTGGCCTGCGAGAACGCGAGGATGAAGTGGCGCCGGGTCCACAGCTGGCGCACGTACTCCAACAGCCCGGGCCGGGCGCCGCTCTGGCTCAGGCCGTACTTCGCGGCCAGTTCGGCACGCGAGAGCCGATCGTCCGGGGACTCTTGCCCCAAAGACGCTGTCACGGTGACACCGCCGTCATGCGTCGTCTCACTCACAAGTGGAAACTTTCGTCTTCTTGAATGCGCCGGGGTTTTCGCGCACAGGCGAGTACCTGGGCCGGCCGGGGTCCGGGGTGTCCCCGGAAAATGCGGTCGGCCCGAATGGTCTCAGACACGAGCTTGTCAGATGACAGGAGGTCGGCCCAGTCGGGTCAGCCGCCATACCGTCCGCCACTTCATGGGGCGCCGCGGACCGCAGGAGGTCCGCAAGCCCTCCTTGAAGCCGCCGAACCACGCCCTGAGCGCGGGCCGGGAGGGCCTGCGCAGCAACGTGAGCAGCAGCCACAGACCCAGGTAGACGGGGACCAGAGGCGCCGGCAGATTGCGCCGGGCCAGCCAGACGCGGTTGCGGGCGACCATCCGGTGATAGACCGCGTGCCGCGAGGGCGCCGTGGTCGGGTGGTACAGGACCATGTCCGCGCGGTAGTCGATCATCCAGCCGGCGTCGAGGGCCCGCCAGGCCAGATCGGTCTCCTCGTGCGCGTAGAAGAACGCGTCGGGCAGGCCGCCGACCTCGGCGAACACCTTTGTGCGTACGGCATTGGCACCGCCGAGGAACGTGGTGACCCGCGAGCTGCGCATCGGGTCGGACGCCCTCAGGCGCGGGACGTGGCGGCGCTGGGTCTCGCCGGTGTCGGGGTCGGCGATCCGGAAGCTGATGATGCCGAGCTCCGGGTCCGCGGCGAAGGCACGGCGGCACAGCTGGGCCGTGTCCTGCCGGGCCAGCAGACCGTCGTCGTCGAGGAACAGCAGGATGTCGATGTCCTTGCCGTTCTTGCCGAAGGCCTCGATACCGACGTTGCGGCCGCCGGGGATGCCGAGGTTCTCGGGCAGCTCGACGGTGCGGACGCCCGCAGGGACCTCGGGCACGGGCGAGCCGTTGCCGACGACGACCACCTCGATCCGGTCGCCGTCCTGCTTGGCGACCGAATCGAGCAGCGCGCGCAGCTCGTCGGGCCGGTTGCCCATCGTGATGATGACGGCACCGACCTTCAGCCGCTCGGCCTCGACGGTCACTTCAACCTGCTCGAGGCCAGGATGGACACCAGGTGCAGCAGCGTCTGCAGCAGCGCGATGCCCGCGAGTACGGCGACACCGAGACGCGAGAAGAACAGGTCGCCGCGCGCCGAATCCACGATCGCGAGGACCAGGATCAGGAGCGAGGCCTCGATGCCGAGCACCAGGCGGTGGAACTTCAGGGCGGACGCGGCCTTGCGGGCCAGGGCCATCCCGGAGGAGCGGATCTCGCTGGCCGCCTCCTGGACCACGGGCTTGCCGGTCTGGTGCCGGGCCACGCCGACCAAGTCCGTCTCGGCCTTGATCAGTACGGCGCCGAGCGCGGCGAGCGTACCGAGGAACGCCCACAGCCAGTCGATCCGGCCCTCGCCCCAGATGTCCGCGGCCCGCAGACCGAAGCCGACCAGGACGGCGGCGTCGCAGAGATACGCGGCGACGCGGTCGAGGTAGACACCGGCGAGCGAGTACTGCTTCTTCCAGCGGGCCAGTTCGCCGTCGACGCAGTCGAAGAGGAGGTAGAGCTGCACCATGACCACACCGAGCACCGCGCCCCAGATACCGGGGACGAGCAGCGCGGGGGCGGCGAGGGCGCCGGCGAGGGTCATCACATAGGTCACCTGGTTCGGGGTGACCTTCGTGTTCACCAGGTGCCGGTCCACCCGCAGCGAGATCTCGCGCATGTAGAGCCGGCCGGCCCAGTGCTCGCCGCTGCGGCGGTCCTTCACCCCGGCGGGGTGAACGACCGGGCGCAGTTCAGCTACCGATGGCTTTTGCATAGTCGGCGTAGGCGTCCTTGATCTGATCGGCGTTGTAGTCGAGGTGCTCGAGGATCGTGTAGCGGCCGGGGCGGGTCTGCGGCGCGAAGAGCACCGCCTCGACCAGGTCCTGCCGGCTGAAGCCCATCTCGTCCGCGAGCACGGGCAGTCCGTGGCGGCGCAGCGTCTGGGCCATCTCGCCGGCGGTCTCCAGATCTCCCCGCAGGAACGTGGCGAACGCGCCGCCGAATCCGCACTGCTCGCCGTGGAGCGCATTGCGCTTGGGGAAGAGCAGGTCGAAGGCGTGGCTGATCTCGTGACAGGCCCCTGACGCGGGCCGCGAGTCGCCCGCGACCGACATGGAGAGCCCGCACATCACGAGGGACTCGGCAAGGACGGTCAGGAAGGCGTCGTCGCCCACACCGCCCGGGTGCCGCAGCACCGCATGGGCGGACTGCCGGGCCATGGAGGCGGCCAGACCGTCGACGAGTTCACCGTTGACCTTGTTGGACAGCTCCCAGTCGGCGACGCAGGAGATCTTGCAGATCACATCGCCGACACCGGCGCGCACGAAGCGGACGGGGGCGTCCCGGATCACGTCGAGGTCGATGACCACGCCGATCGGGCTCGGCACCCCGTACGAACCGCGGCCGGCGTCGTTGTCGAGCGTCGCGACCGGGGAGCACAGTCCGTCGTGCGCGAGGTTGGTCGCCACGGCGACCAGCGGGAGACCGACACGGGCCGCCGCGTACTTCGCGCAGTCGACGACCTTGCCGCCGCCGAGCGAGACCAGGGCGTCGTAGCGCCCGGCCTTCTTGACCGCGTCGGCCAGCGCGATCGCGCCGTCGAGCGTGCCGTCGGCCTGGCTGAACCACTGCGCGCCCGGGAACAGCGGGGCGAAGCGCTCCTGGAGCGCCTTGCCCGAGCCGCCGCTGACGGCGAACGCGAGCTTTCCGGTGGGGGCGATGCGCTGGTCGGTCAGGATCGTCGGCAGATCGTCCAGCGCGCCCGCCCGGATGTCGACGACAACCGGGCTCGGCATCAGCCGGGTCAGTACTGGCACGCGATCTCCCGGCCCTTGGCGAGGTCGTCGTGGTTGTCGATCTCGACCCACTTCACGTCACCGATGGGGGCCACGTCGATCTTGAAACCGCGGTTCACGAGCTCCTGGTAGCCGTGCTCGTAGAACTGCTGCGGGTCGGCGTCGAAGACCGTCTTGAGGGCGTCGGCCAGCTCGTCGGCCGCCTCGCCCTCGATGAGGGTGAGGCCGATGTACTCGCCGGAGGCCTCCGCCGGGTCCATCAGCTTGGTGATCTTCGTCATGCCCTTCTCGGCGTCGACGACGACCTTCATCTCCTCGTCCGCGAGGGACTTCACCGTGTCGATGGCGAGGATGATCTTCTTGCCGTCACCGCGGGCGGCGAGCAGCGTGTGCTCGACGGAGACCGGGTGCACGGTGTCGCCGTTGGCGAGGATCACGTCGTGCTTGATCGCGTCGCGGCCGCACCACAGGGAGTAGGCGTTGTTCCACTCCTCGGCCTTGTCGTTGTCGATCAGGGTGAGCTTCAGGCCGTACTTCGCCTCGAGCGCCGCCTTGCGCTCGTAGACGGCCTCCTTCTTGTAGCCCACGATGATCGCGACCTCGGTGAGACCGATCTCGGCGAAGTTCCCGAGGGTCAGGTCGAGGATGGTGGTGTCACCGTCGACGGGCACCAGCGCCTTGGGCAGGGTGTCCGTGTACGGACGCAGACGCCGTCCGGCGCCTGCCGCAAGGACGAGGCCGATCATGCGGGTTCTCCTTCGTCGTGTACGGCGGGTGCGCCCTGGCGTGCGGCGATCACCCAGAAGCGGATGCTCTCGACGAGCACCACCAAGGCCACGGCCACGGCGAGAACCGTGAGCGCGACCGAGAAGTCTTGTGCGGACAGAAGTGCCGCCGCGACCGCGACGACGAGCGTCCTTCCCTCTTGCCCGCCGATCGCCCGCACGAGCCAGGTCGGGGGCGCGCCGGTGCCGCCGCGGATGCGGTACACCGTGTCGTAGTGATGGTAGGCGACCGCGGCCACCAGGCCGAAAGCCGCGGGAAGGGCTCCGTTCACGTCCGCATGGGCCGCGAGGATGAGCACGGTCACGTACTCGCCGACGCGGAACAGCGGGGGGACCAGCCAGTCGAGCGGGCCCTTGAGGGGGCTGCTGACGGCGAGCCCGCTGAGGATTCCGTACATGGCGGCGGCGCTGATGAGAGCCCAGTCGCCGTACCCGGAAGCGGCGGCGGTGAGGACCAGCGTCACAGCGAGCGCGGCGATCACCGGGGCGAAGAAGCCGCCGAGCTTGCGACCGCGGCCGGGCAGATCACCACCGAGGTACGTGGCCAAGGGGCCGTTGTCCGCGAGGTCCACCAGCGCCCGGGCGGCCCGGTCCGTGCGCTGCGCCTTGCGCGTGAGCGACCGCAGCACGCGGCCGGCCGTCGTATAGAGGGCCGCGAAGGCGCAGCCGATCAGCAGCACCACGAACGTGATCCGCGGAGTGGCCAGCGCGGTCAGGATCGCTATGAGCGCCCATCGCTCACCGATCGGCAGCACGATCATCCGCCGCAGCCACACCGTCCAGCCGACGCTGTCGAGCTTGTCGGAGAGCGCGGCGGTGGGACTGGTGTTGGCGGTGGCGTCGTGGTTGGCCTCGTTGAACGAGAAGTCGACGACGTGCCGGCAGATCTGCAGGATCATCGCGCCGAGCGCCAGGGCCCATACGTCGTCGCCGCCCCGGGCGGCTCCGGGCGCGAGGCCCGCGGAGTAGGCGGACTCCTTGGCACGGTCGAAGGTGGCGTCGAGGCAGGCGCCCATCGTCGAGTACTGCAGCGAGTAGCGCGCGAGCTGCCCGTCGGTGCAGTCCAGGACGAACGAGAAGATCAGCAGCACACCGGCCGCGACGAAGCCCCAGCGCTCACCCGTCGCGGCGCAGCCGGCCGCGATCAGCGCGGTGATCAGCGAGGCCGTGGTGACCTGGTTCGGGGTGAGTCCCCGGCGGGCGCACCAGCGGGCGATGTAGCGCGAGTACGGGCTGATGAAGTGGGTGGTGAAGAAGCCGTCGCGGGATTTCACGGCGGTACGGAGGCGGACGGCCTCCTCGTCGACGGCGTCGACGGCCTGCCGGGCCTCGTTGCGTGCCTGCGGGTCACCGGGGACCGCGGCGACGAGAGTGCCGAGCTCGGGGCGGTGCACTTCGGTGCCGTCCGCTTCGAGGGCGGCGGCCACCCGGTCCGCGAGCGCGTCCACGCGTACGACGGTGTCACCGCCCGCTCCCGCCGCGGCCTGCTGTACCGCGCGAGCCAGGGCGGGCAGGGCTTCGGGGAGCGCGGCGACCGCGCCGGGCACGGCCGAGGCACGGAAGCGGGGGTCGGTCAGGCCGAGGCGCAGCGCGTGCCGATGGCCGACGAAGCCCGCGTCGACGAGCGCGACCCGCTCATCGGCCGGTGCGGCGGCCAGCAGCGCGGCGGTGTCCGCCGGCGTGGACGCGACCCGCACGTCGAAACCCAGGGCCCGCAGATCGCCTTCGAGCGACGAGCCGGGTACCGGCGAGCCGGTGAGAATGGCGGTCGACAGACGGACTCACTCCTTGGGGGGCCGGCGCTCGGCGCCGGACGGCGTGCAGGTGGGGACCACCGGACCGGCGGCCCGGGCGGCACGTCGGCTGAGGTTATCGGATGAATGGAAGCGGGCGTTCACCGCCCGTTCACGACGTGATCATGGTGGACTGCAGCTGCACCGCCACCGCGTTCATCTTCCTTTATCCGGCCCGCAACTCACAAACCGCGTCGTCCGCGGCGGGGCCGGGTCCCGGGCGTCGCAAGCCTCTGACCTGCGGAGCGTTTGCGCAGGTCAGGGCACATGACAACGGTGTTCAGTGCAGCGTTGCCAGATACCCCCCACCCGTAGTTCACTGTGATCGCCGGCCCGCTGCGAGGGCTGCGCCGCACCTGCGTGTGACGAAGACTTTTGCGAGGGAGGGCCGATGGGAGCCGGGCACGACCACGGGCACACAGGCACCAATTCGGGTGGCACGGTATCCGCCGCGCATATGGGGCGGCTGCGCATCGCGCTGTGCATCACGCTCGGCATCATGGTCGTCCAGATCATCGGTGGCATCGCCGCGAACTCGCTCGCTCTGGTCGCCGACGCGGCCCATATGGCGACCGACGCCCTCGGGCTCGGGATGGCCCTGCTCGCGATCCACTTCGCCAACCGCCCGGCGAGCGTGAACCGCACCTTCGGCTACGCCCGCGCGGAGATCCTGGCGGCGCTCGCCAACTGTCTGCTGCTGCTCGGGGTCGGCGGCTTCGTGCTGTACGAAGCGGTCGAGCGCTTCTTCACCCCCGCCGACACCGACGGCGGTCTGGCGATCATCTTCGGTGTGATCGGCCTGGTGGCGAACCTGATCTCGATGTCGCTGCTGATGCGGGGACAGAAGGAGAGCCTGAACGTACGCGGGGCCTTCCTGGAGGTCCTCGCGGACGCGCTCGGCTCGGCCACGGTGATCGTCTCCGCGCTGATCATCCTGCTGACCGGCTGGACGGCCGCCGACCCGATCGCGTCGATCGTGATCGGCCTGATGATCGTGCCCCGCACGGTCAAACTCCTTCGCGAGACCCTGAACGTCCTCCTGGAGTCGGCGCCCAAGGGCGTCGACATGGAAGAAGTGCGCTCGCACATACTGGCGCTGCCGGGCGTCGAGGACGTGCACGATCTGCACGCGTGGACGATCACCTCGGGCATGCCGGTGCTCTCGGCGCATGTCGTGGTCAGCGCGGAGATGCTGGACTCGATCGGCCACGAGAAGCTGCTGCACGATCTGCAGGGGTGCCTCGGTGACCACTTCGACGTGGAGCACTGCACCTTCCAGCTGGAGCCGGGCGGGCATGCGGACCACGAGGCGAAGGTGTGCCACTGAGACACCCCGCGGGGTGGGAGGTCAGGAGACGGCGCGGCGCACCAGCTCGGCCACCTGCTTCTCGATCGCGGGCGTCAGCTCGGTGATGGCGTACGACGTCGGCCACATCGAGCCGTCGTCCAGGTTGGCAACCTGCTCGAAGCCGAGCGTGAGGTATCGCGTCTTGAACTTCGCGGCGGGCGTCACGAAGCACAGGACCTTGCCGTTCCTGGCGTACGCGGGCATGCCGTAATAGGTGCGCGGGATCAGGTCGGGGCCGTTCTCCTTGATGATCTCGTGCAGCCGCTCGGCGATGGCCCGGTCGCTGCCGGTCATCTCCTCGATCTTCGCGCGCACGACGCCCTCGGGATCCGCCTTCTCGGCGGCCTTGAGCTCCTTGGCCCGCTCCTTCATGGCCGCGCGCTCTTCCTCGGAGAAGCCGTCGTACGACTTCGCGGGGGCCTTCTTGGCGGCGGTCTTCTTCGCTGCGGTGGTCTTCGCCGCGGTGGTCTTCGCTGCGGTGGTGGTCTTCTTCGCGGTGGCCATCGGAGTGCCTTTCGCTGCGGGCCGGCGTCTGTGACTCCAGGCTAGGAACCGGGACGGGTCGGTGGCTTCTTCAAAACTGCTTGATCATGGGGAGATGGACAAGCGGCACGACAAGGAGAAATGCATGGGAACGGACTGGGCCGTACGACCGGAGAAGCCGTCGGACCGCGCGTCGGTGCACGCGCTGAACGCGGCCGCCTTCGAGACCTCGATGGAGGCGGACCTGGTGGACGCGCTGCGCGAGGACGAGCAGGCGTGGATCGAGGGCCTGGCGTATGTGGCCGAGACGCCGGACGGCGAGCCGGCCGCGTACGCCCTGATCACTCGCTGTCTCGTCGACGAGGAGCCGGCCCTTGTGCTCGCTCCGGTGGCCACGCTGCCGAAGTACCAGCGGCAGGGTGCGGGCGCCGCGGTCATCGAAGCGGTGATCGAGGCGGCCCGTGCGCGGGGGCAGGAGCGGCTGCTCACCGTCCTGGGCCACCCCGGGTACTACCCGCGCTTCGGTTTCACCCGGGCATCGGAGTTCGGTGTGCGGCCGGGGTTCGAGGTGCCCGACGAGGCGATGATGGCGATGGTCCTCGAGGGCGCGGGTCCGGTCCCCGCGGGCACGATCCGCTATCCGGCGGCTTTCGGAGTGTGAGCAACCATCCGGGTATGCGGGGGCGTCAGCCCCCACATACCCGCGAAGCGCCCGGGCGCCGCCCGGAAAACCGCCCGGTGCGGAGCGGCGGAGCCCGGCACCCCGGAAACTGCGGCAAACTTGAGGCTTCGACCCGAAAGGATGGTTATGCCGATCACCCCAGCCACCGCGGCGAACAGTTCCCAGAACGGCGCCGCGGAAGCGATCCTGCTCGAACTGGTCGACGAGGACGGCACTACCATCGGCACGGCGGAGAAGCTCTCCGCACACCAGGCGCCCGGTCGGTTGCACCGGGCGTTCTCCGTGTTCCTCTTCGACGAGCAGGGCCGGCTGCTGCTGCAGCGCCGGGCGCTCGGCAAGTACCACTCCCCCGGTGTGTGGTCCAACACCTGCTGCGGGCACCCGTACCCGGGCGAGGCGCCGTTCGCCGCGGCCGCCCGCCGCGTGTCCGAGGAGCTCGGGGTCTCGCCGTCGCTGATGGCGGAGGCCGGCACGGTGCGCTACAACCACCCGGATCCCGAATCGGGCCTGGTGGAGCAGGAGTTCAACCATCTGTTCGTCGGGATGGTGCAGTCCCCGCTGCGCCCGGACCCCGAAGAGGTGGGCGAGACGGCGTTCGTGACGCCCGAGGAGCTCCTGGTGCGGCACGAACACGGCCCGTTCTCCGCTTGGTTCATGACCGTGCTCGATGCCGCCCGGCCGGCGATCAAGGAGCTGACGGGTCCCAGCGCGGGGTGGTGACCTGGGGCTTGAGCGGCAGGGCGGCCCAGATCACCTTGCCGCCGGTCGCGGTGTGCTCCGCGTCGCAGGCCCCGCCGGCTTCCTTGGTGATCTCCCGTACGAGCAGCAGGCCGCGTCCGCCCGTCTGCCCCTGATCGGCCTCGAGGGCCTTGGGACGGTACGGGTGGTTGTCCTCGACGGACACGCGCACCCACTCGGCACCCACGGCCACCTCGACGGCGAGCATCGGCGAGAGCAGCGCCGCATGCCGTACGACATTGGTGACCAGCTCGGAGACGATCAGGAGCAGGCCCTGCACCGTGTCGTCGGCGGCGGGGACACCCTGCCGGGCGAGCAGATCGCGGACCGCACGGCGGGCCTGTGGCACCGAGGCGTCCACGGACGGTGCGGTGAATCTCCAGACTCCCTCGTACGGCAGCGGCCCGGCCGTTGGTCGGTCGGGGGGCACCCTGCCGTATTCGCGCATCTGCCGGTCGCCGCCCTCACGCTCGATAGTCACCACCCTTCGAGTTTGGGAAGGTTTTGGTCCGGACCGGTTCGGTGACCGGAACTCGTCGCGTATCGACGGCATTTGACCGAGTGCGTATGACGGCGTCAGTTGTGCGACTGCTTCGTGTGCTTCTTGTTCTGACTTCAAGCTGTCGGGGATTCAGGGGGTTTGGGAGCCTCGGAGTCTTCAACTCCGCTTACCAGACTGACGATTCGGCGGCCCGCGATCCCCATCGCGATCAGACCGAGACCGTCGAAGAGCAGGGCGAGAGAGAAGAAGCAACCGATCACGTACAAGCTGCTGCCGGGCCACTCCGCCAGGATCAGCACACCGATCAGAAGGCCGAACGCGCCCTGCACCAGGGTCAGTCCGAACTGCGGCCCGCGTACCACGACACTGCCCACCAGGCGGAACACACCACCGGTCAGGAACAGCAGCGCGGCGAACATCGTCAGCGCCTCGGCCGTGCCGTCCGGATGCCGGATCACGACGACGCCCGCGGCGATGTTGAGGGCGGCCACGACCACGCCCAGCCAGAAGAAGTTGGACCCCCGCATCTGCAGCGACTGCACCAGACCGACCAGACCGCCGATGAGCAGCAGCCAGCCGAAGAGGATCATCGAGGTGAGCGTGGCCACGCCGGTGTAGACCAGACCGACGAGACCACCGAGTACGAGGATCGCCCCGAGCGCGGTCATCAGGCCGAGGCTGCGGTTCATCTTGCGGCCGGGTTCGGTGAGCTGCGTACCGCCGGAGGTACTGCCGGGCGCAGTGCCGGACGTGGGCTCGGCGGCTGCGGCGGGCCCGGTCTCCGTGCCCAGGTCCTTGCCTGTTCCTTCTTCGGGTGTGGCCATGGCGTCTCCCTACGGGCCGCCCCCTGGTCCGATCGTACGAGCAGGGGGTGCGGATAGCATCCGGCGCATGTCCTCGGATCCCCCGCCACAGCTTGTCCATGCCCTTGCCGACGGTGTCGCCACGGTCGTGATCTCGCACGCGGCCAAGCGCAACGCCATGACGAACGCCATGTGGCGGGCCCTGCCCCCGCTGCTCGACGAGCTCGCCGCCGACCCTGGGGTGCGGGTGCTGGTCCTGACGGGTGAAGGCGCCACGTTCTGCGCGGGCGCCGACATCTCGGGCCTGGTGGAGTCCGCCGACGAGGCGCGCGAGCTCGCCGTTCGGGCCGAGGAGGCCCTCGCGGCGTTCCCGAAGCCGACGCTCGCGGCCGTACGGGGGCACTGCGTGGGCGGTGGCTGCCAGCTGGCCGTGGCCTGTGATCTGCGCTTCGTGACGGAGGGTGCCCTGTTCGGGATCACGCCCGCGAAGCTCGGGATCGTCTACGCGGCGTCCTCGACCCGGCGGCTGGTGGATCTCGTCGGTCCCGCGACGGCCAAGTACCTGCTGTTCTCGGGCGAGTTGATCGACAGCGCCCGGGCGCTGCGCACCGGACTCGTGGACGAGGTGCACGCCGAGGACGAACTGGACAAGCGGGTGGCCGAGTTCGCCCGCGTCCTGGCGTCGAGGTCGCTGCTCACCCAGGTGGCGGCGAAGGAGTTCGCGGCCGGGCGAACCGGCCGCGAGGAGTACTTCGGGGCGCAGATGCGCGAGGGCGGCGACACCGCGGAAGGTGTCGCCG
>NZ_JAEIMH010000003.1:203041-209245 GCF_016464295.1 Streptomyces sp. N35
CCGGGGCGGGGGGCCCGGGCGGGGGGGGGTCCTGGGGGGCGCGGACGGGGGGGGGGGCCGCCCCCGGGGAGGGTGCCGCGGCCTTTCTGGAGCGCAGGGCGCCACGGTTCAGCTGGATGCCGGACTCGTCATCGTCGAGCGCATGAGCTCGACCAGGTGCGCGGGTGCCTTGTCGGGCGAGCCCGCGTCGTAGGGCGGCTGCGGGTCGTACTCGGTCATCAGCTGGACGAACCGGGCGTGGTCGTCGCCCGCGATCTTCCCCGCGAGGGTGAGGCCCATGTCGATGCCGGACGAGACTCCGGCGGCGGTGACGTACTTGCCGTCGAAGACGACCCGCTCCCCCGTGGTCTCGGCGCCGTAGCTCGCACACTGGTCCATGTAGAGCCAGTGGCTGGTGGCGCGGCGGCCCTCGAGCAGCCCCGCGGCCCCGAGCAGCAGCGAACCCGTGCAGACCGAGGTGGTCCAGGTCGTGCCGGCGTCGACCTGGCGCAGCCAGTTCTGGATCGCCTTGTTGTCGACGGGGACGTGCGGTCCGCCGGGCACGACCACGATGTCCGGGTTCGTGACCTCGTCCAGGGACTTCCGGGCGATGAGGGTGAGGTTGCCGGTGTCGTCGTGCACGGGCCCCGCCTGTTCGGCGACGAACACCGTCTCGGCGCCGGGGAGCGGACCCAGCATGGTGTAGGGGCCGATGGCGTCGAGGGCGGTGAAGTCGTCGAAGAGGAGTATCGCGATCTGCATGGGTTCCCCCTGAAGTGGCTGATGCCGGTCTGTGGTGAGTTGATGCCGGTCCGAGGTGAGTTGACGCCGGTCCGAGGCGGGCAGGTGTCAGTGCTGCGGGTGCCGGGTGTTGGCCCGGAACTCGGCGACGAGTTCGGCCGGTGCCTTGTGCGGTGCGCCCGCGTCGTACGGAGGCTGCGGGTCGTACTCGGTGAGCAGCTGGATGGACTGGGCGGCGCGGTCGCCGGCGATCCGTCCGGCGAGGGCGAGGCCCATGTCGATCCCGGAGGAGACACCGGCCGCCGTGACGTACTTGCCGTCGAAGACGACCCGCTCCTCGGTCGCCTCGACCTCGAAGCCGGTGAGGAAGTTGAGGGCCAGCCAGTGCGAGGTGGCCTTGCGGCCCTTGAGCAGCCCGGCGGCGCCGAGCAGCAGGGAGCCGGTGCAGACCGAGGTCGTCCAGGTGCTGGTCGCGTCGGCGGTGCGCAGCCAGTCGAGCAGGACGGGGTTGTCCATCTGCGGGGTCTGACCGGGGCCGCCGGGGACCAGGACGATGTCCGGGCGCTCCACATCGGCGAAGGTCTTGTCGGCGGTGAGCGCCAGGGCGCCGGTGTCGGTGCGCACCGGGCCCGTCCGCTCGCCGACGAAGACCGTCTCCATGCCCGGGACCCGGCTCAGGATCTCGTACGGTCCGACCGCGTCCAGGGCGGTGACGCGGTCGAAGAGGACGATCGCCAGCTGCATCTGTGTCTCCAAATTGATAAAGGTGTACGGGAGTTCGGGCGCCGACGGGTCGCTCAGGCCGGGACCGGGCGGAAGCGGCGGCGGTACTCGGCCGGCGGCACGCCGAGCGTCTTGACGAACGCGCGGCGCATCGCCTCCGGGGTCCCGTAACCGCAGGAACGGGAGATCTCCTCGACGCCCAGTGCGCTGTCCTCCAGGAGCCTGCGCGCCTGCTCGACGCGGACCCGCTCCACGTACCGTCCGGGCGTCATGCCCGTCTCGGCCTGGAAGGCGCGCGCGAAGTGGCGCGGCGAGAGACGGGCGCGGGCCGCGAGCGCTTCCACGCCGAGGTCCTCGGCGGGGTGCTCGGTGATCCACTGCTGGACGTCACGCAGCGGTTCGCGCTGTGCGGTCTGGGCCGAGAGCTGCGCGCTGAACTGGGCCTGATTGCCCGGCCGGCGCAGGAAGACCACGAGGACGCGGGCGACCAGGAGCGCGGTGTCGCGGCCGAGGTCCTCCTCGACGAGGGCGAGGGCCAGATCGATTCCGGCGGTGACGCCGGCGGAGGTCGCGACCTTGCCGTCCCGTACATAGATCGCGTCGGGTTCGACCTCCACCTCGGGGTGGCGGCGGGCGAGGGTGCCGCAGAAGGCCCAGTGGGTGGTCGCGCGCCGGCCGTCCAGGAGCCCGGCGGCGGCGAGCAGCAGCGCGCCGGTACAGACCGAGACGAGCCGCTCGGCACCCGGGGCCCGTTCACGCAGCCAGTCGACCAGGCGCTCGTCGGTGGCGCGGGTGCCCTCCCCGCCGGGCACCAGCAGCGTGTGCGGGACGGGTGCCTCGTCGAGCGTCCCGTCGGGCACGAGCGTCAGCCCGCTCGAGGTGCGCACGGGAAGTCCGTCGAGCGAGGCGGTCCGGATCTCGTACGGTGCGCCGCCCACCTTTCCCGCGGCGGAGAACACCTCGACGGGACCGGTGACATCGAGACTCTGGACGCCGTCGAAGAGGACGACGAGAACGGTGCGCTTCGTCATGGGTCCCATTGTTTTGGCTCACGCGTATGACAGCAATGCCGAGTACCCCACCTTTCCTGCCATGGCCGTCCCGGCCTTCCTTCCATACCGACCCGTCGGTAACGTGCGCGCATGACCACTCCACTGCCCGCGAAGGCCGGGCGCCGCTGCCACAACATGCTCAATCCGCTGCACTCCGCCCACTACTTCTCGCCGGAGTTCGCCAAGGAGATGGGCGCGCTCGGGCTCGACGCCTGGAGCCCCGCCTACTTCGCGGGCCGCTCGGCGGCGATGGGCGCGGTGGGTCCGGGGACCGTGGCGGCCACGTACTACAACTTCAAGTACGAGCTCATCGCCGCGCATGTGCCGGCGATCTGGGCGTCCGCCTCGCCCGAGGACGTCCTTGCCGCCCGGCTGCGTGCGGTCGACGCCAATCTGCGCCGGCTGCTCGGGGGCGCCGTCGGGGGCCAGGAGGTACGCGGCCGAGGGCCAGGAGATGGCCGAGGCGGCGCGGCTCGCGCTCACCGCGGCCGAGGCCTGCACCCGGCACGCCCGCCCGCTCTATGCCGCGCACGCGGATCTGCCGGTGCCCGACGCACCGCACCTGGCGTTCTGGCACGCGGCGACGCTGCTGCGCGAGTACCGCGGCGACGGCCATATCGCGGCGCTGCTGTCCGCCGGTCTCGACCCGCTGGAGGCGCTGGTCAGTCACACGGCGACCGGCAAGGGCTTCACTCCCAAGTGGGCCCTGGAGACCCGCGGCTGGAGCCGCGCCGAGTGGGACGCCGCGGTCGTACGTCTGAAGGAGCGTGGACTCCTCGACGCCGAGGGCGAGTTGACCGAGGCGGGCGTGGAGCTGCGCAAGGGTCTGGAGGAGGCCACGGACCGTATGGACGCGGCGCCTTACGCGCATCTGGGCGCGGCCGGGGTCGAGCGGCTGACCGGGCTCGCCGGCGGATTCCTGATGGCGGCACTCGGCGCGGGGGCGTTCCCGGCGGATCTGATCGGCAAGGGCTGACCGGACGTACGCGCGTTTGACCGGCGCACTCCCGGCTACCCGATCGTCTCCGAGCAGTGTTCACCGACGAGAGGGGAAACCGTGTTCCGCGCCATCGCAGATGTGCTGCGACAGATAGGCGGGGCCGTCGCCACCGTGGTGACGTTGCCGTTCCGGGCCGTGGCCCGGCTGTTCGGCGGCGCCTCCAGGAGCGGCGGACGCCGCACCCGGGCGCCGCGCCGCGCCTGAGCTCGCGGGCCGGACACCACGGCGCGCCTCCCGCCCCACCGGCTCCCCACCCGCCCTCGCCACCTGCCACAATGGCGGGCTCAAGCTCAGCGAGAAGGCGGTACGGGAATCGTGACGACACCCACGTTGTCCATCGAGAGCAGGATCGCCGAGGAGCTCGGCGCAGCGGAGCGGCAGGTCAAGGCCGCGGTCGAGCTGCTTGACGGCGGCTCGACCGTGCCCTTCATCGCGCGGTACCGCAAGGAAGCCACCGGCATGCTCGACGATGCGCAGCTGCGCACGCTCGAGGAGCGGCTGCGGTATCTGCGCGAGTTGGAGGAGCGCCGCACCGCGGTCCTCGATTCGGTGCGGGAGCAGGGCAAGCTCACCGACGCGCTCGAGGCGCAGATCCGCGCGGCCGACACCAAGGCACGGCTCGAGGACATCTATCTGCCGTACAAGCCGAAGCGGCGTACCAAGGCGCAGATCGCCCGCGAGGCCGGTCTGGAGCCGCTGGCCGACGGCCTGTTCGGCGACCCGACGGTGGAACCCCTGGCCGCCGCGGCCGCGTTCGTCGACGCCGACAAGGGGGTCGCGGACGCGCAGGCCGCCCTGGACGGGGCCCGTGCGATCCTCACCGAGCGGTTCGCGGAGGACGCGGATCTGATCGGTGAGCTGCGCGAACGGATGTGGACGCGTGGCCGGCTCGCCGCCAAGGTGCGCGAGGGCAAGGAGACCGAGGGCGCCAAGTTCGCGGACTACTTCGACTTCACCGAGCCGTTCACCGACCTTCCCTCGCACCGCATCCTGGCGATGCTGCGCGGCGAGAAGGAGGGTGTGCTCGACCTCGTCCTGGAGCCCGAGGAGCCCACGGACGGGCCTGCTGCCGCTTCCTCGTACGAGGGCATCGTGGCGCACAGGTTCGGCATCGCCGACCGCGGCCGCCCGGCCGACAAGTGGCTGCAGGACACGGCCCGTTGGGCCTGGCGCACCCGTATCCTCGTGCACCTCGGCATCGACCTGAGGCTGCGCCTGCGGACCGCCGCCGAGGACGAGGCGGTCAAGGTGTTCGCCTCGAACCTCCGCGATCTGCTGCTCGCCGCGCCCGCGGGCACCCGCGCGACGCTGGGGCTCGACCCCGGATTCCGTACGGGCGTGAAGGTGGCCGTCGTCGACGCGACCGGCAAGGTGGTCGCGAAGGACACCATCTACCCCCACGTCCCGGCCAACAAGTGGGACGAGGCGCTCGCCAAGCTGGCGCGGCTCGCCGCCGAGCACAAGGTCGAGCTGATCGCGATCGGCAACGGCACGGCCTCGCGCGAGACCGACAAGCTCGCCGGTGACCTCATCACCAAGCACCCGGAGTTGAAGCTCACCAAGGTGATGGTCTCGGAGGCCGGCGCCTCCGTGTACTCGGCCTCGGCCTTCGCCTCGCAGGAGCTGCCCGACCTGGATGTGTCGATCCGTGGCGCGGTCTCGATCGCGCGCCGCCTCCAGGACCCCCTGGCCGAGCTGGTGAAGATCGATCCGAAGTCCATCGGGGTCGGCCAGTACCAGCACGACCTGTCCGAGGTGAAGCTCTCGCGCTCCCTCGACGCGGTGGTCGAGGACTGTGTGAACGGCGTCGGCGTCGATGTGAACACCGCTTCCGCGCCCCTGCTCGCCCGCGTCTCCGGCATCGGCGCGGGACTGGCCGAGAACATCGTGGCCCACCGGGACGCGAACGGTCCGTTCCGCGCCCGCACCGGACTCAAGGAGGTGGCGCGGCTCGGCCCGAAGGCGTACGAGCAGTGCGCGGGCTTCCTGCGGATCCGCGGCGGTGACGACCCGCTGGACGCCTCGTCCGTGCACCCCGAGGCGTACCCCGTGGTGCGGCGGATGGTGAAGACGACCGGCGGCGAGGTGGCCTCGCTGATCGGCAACACCGCGACGCTCAAGTCCCTCAGGGCGTCCGACTTCGTGGACGAGACCTTCGGTCTGCCGACCGTCACCGACATCCTGCGCGAGCTGGAGAAGCCCGGGCGCGACCCGCGGCCCGCGTTCAAGACGGCCACCTTCAAGGACGGCGTCGAGAAGATCGGCGACCTGGTGTCCGGGATGGTGCTCGAAGGTGTGGTCACCAACGTGGCGGCCTTCGGCGCCTTCATCGACATCGGTGTGCACCAGGACGGTCTGGCCCATGTCTCCGCGCTCTCCAAGACGTTCGTCAAGGATCCGCGCGATGTGGTGAAGCCCGGCGACATCGTCAAGGTGAAGGTGCTCGACGTCGACATCCCGCGCAAGCGGATCTCGCTGACGCTGCGCCTGGACGACGAGGCAGCCAAGGACGGCGGCGAGAAGCCCGCCGGCGGCGGCCGGCGTGAGCGCGGCGGCCAGGGCGGCCGTCCGCCGCAGCAGCGCGGGGGCGGCAACCGGGACCGGCGCGGAGGCGGCGGTGCGGGTGGCGGCGGGCGTCCGGCGGCCGCCCCCGCGGACAGCCCGATGGCCGCTGCTTTGCGCAAGGCGGGGGTGGTCGGCCCCCAGCGC